>DATDDC010000106.1:0-7151 GCA_036523995.1 Anaeromyxobacter sp. | reverse complement strand
CGACCGCCTCGCCCGGGAGAGCGACTTCTTCTCCATCGGCACGAACGACCTCATCCAGTACGCCATCGGCATCGATCGGCAGAACAAGGACGTCGCCTACCTCTACAAGCCGCTCCAAGGGCGGCGTGGAGGAGATCCGCGGCGTGGACGAGCCCGCGCGTCACGGCGGTGGGGTTCGCGACGAGTCCCACGCGGCGGCCGGCGAGCGGGCGGAAGCGCCGCGCCGCGAGCACCTCCAGCCCGGGGGCGATGCCGCCTCGCGCGCGCCGGCTAGCGGCGGAACGCGAACGTGAACGAGTAGCGGCCCGGCTTGTTCTGCGGGTACCCGGCATCGCGGAGGTTCCAGTAGGCACAGGCGCGGACGTCGGGATCGTGGACGGAGTCCTCGAGGACCTCCACGAGCGAGGCCGCGCCCGAGGGACCGACGGTGACGCGGACCTTGAGGACGCCCGAGAGCGACGGCGCGCCGGAGAGCCGCGCCCGGTAGGTGCGATCGACGAGCGACTGCACCGCGCGCTGGAGCGCGGACACGTCGGGCCGGGCGACGCGCTCGAGGTTGAGCCGCTTCTCGAGCGCCGCGAGCTCTCCCTTGCCCGCCTCGCCCGCCGCCCGGAAGGCCTCGACCGCCTCCTGGGAGGCGCCGCGGTGGAGGCACACCTGCCCGAGCCCGGCGTTCGCGGCCGCGTCCCTGGGGTCGCGGGCGAGGGCCCGGCGCAGCGCCTTCTCCGCGCCCTCCCAGTCCTGCGAGGCGAGGCGGATCTCGGCCACGCGGCGCCACTCGGCGGACGACGGATCCACCGCCGAGAGCCGCTCGATGGCCTCGAGCTCGGTCCGGGAGTCGTGCGCGGCGTGCGCCGCCTCGGCCAGCGCAGCGAGGCCGTCGGCGTCCTCCTTGAGCTGGAGGGCGGCGCGCCATTGCGCCGCCGCGCCCTTCGCGTCGCCCTCCTGGCGAAGGAGCTTCGCGAGCGTGACGCGCGCCTCGCGGTCGCGCGGGCCCGCCTCGACCGCGAGCGCCCAGTGCGCCGCCGCCGTGCTCTTGTCGCCCTTGTCCGAGGCCACTGCCGCGAGGAGGACGTGAGCGCCGAACAGGTCGGGCGCCTCCCGGAGCGCGGTCTCGGCCTCCCGCACGGCCGCCTCCGCGTCGCCCTTCGCCCGCGCGATCCGCGCGAGCCCGAGGTGCGCCTCGGGGTTCTTGGGATCCGCCGAGAGGACGGTCCGGTAGTCCTCCGCCGCGAACTCGAGGCGACCGCGCTTCTCGGAGGTCTCCGCCCGGTAGCGGACCGCCAGCCACTCATCGGGCTCCTGCTCCAGCGCCGCGGCGACGGCCCGGTCCGCCTGGTCGAGCGTCTTCCACTCCACGTAGACGCTCGCCATCCCGATCTGACCGAAGGCCGAGTCCGGGTACTCCTTCCACAGGGCCCGGAACTCCGCCCAGCGGTCCTCGCCCCGCGGCTGCGCGTACACCGCGAGGAAGCGCGCGGTCGGATCCTTGGGATCGGCCTCCGCCGCGGCGGAGCGCTTCTGCCGCTCGCCGACGATCTCTGCCCCCCTGCGCTCGGCCGCGTCGATCGCCGTCATGGCCCGCGCCACCCCGACGAGGTCCGGGCGCGGGCGCGGCGCCTCGCGGACGGGCGCACCCGCCGTGGCGCACGAGGCGAGGAGCGCGAGGGCGAGCGTCGAGGCATGCTTCATCGTGACCCTCCGGGGGTGAACCCGTTTCTACAGGATCTTTCCCGGAGGCGCGACGGCGCCGGCCCGCGACGGGGTAGGAGGCGGTGGGAAGCGCGTGCGCCCGCGCCCGTGCCCTGCCCGTCTCCGATCCGTGTTCGAGGGACCGGGCGCGCGCACGGGATCCGGTCGACGGGCGCGGAGGCTCAGAACCTGTACGCCGCGCCGAGGAGGACCTCGCCGAGGCCGCTCGAGCGGTTCTCGCCGTCGACGCGGACGACCGTGAAGTCGAGGTGCAGCTCCGCTCCGAGCGACACGTGCCTCCCGAGCGGCATGCTCGCGCCGAGGAGCACGCCGGGGGAGAGCGTGAAACGGCTCTGCCCCGGCGGCGGGAGCGCCGTCTCGAAGCGGCGGTCGAGCCACAGCGCCGAGAGGCGCGGGCCCGCGAGCAGCGACGCTCCGCCGAACGAGGCCGGCGTGACGCGCCAGGGCAGCGATGCGCCCGCGGTGAAGGCGGTGTAGTGGAAGTCGGCCCAGCGGCTGCCCTGCGGGATCCGCGAGCTCCCCGCGGACCGCGCCACGTCCATCCGGAGCGACATCCCCTGGCGCGGCCAGTCGTCGTAGGCGAGCGCCGCGCCGACGGCCGGGACGGAGCGAAGCACGTCGCGCCGGCTCCTCGCGTCGAGAAACGAGATCGCGCCCGCGCTCGGCACCAGCTCGAGGCGCCCGGGGCCGCGCTCGACGAGGTGCTCCAGGTCGAGCCGCTCGCCCTCGCCGAGGCGGAGCCACCCCTCCCAGATCTCGGCGCCTGCGCCCTTGGCCACCTGCACGTGGTGGCGGCCCGCCTCCACCGCGACGCCGCCGGGCAGCTCCGCGACCGGCTTTCCGTCCACGCGCACCGTGAACCCGTCGAGGCGGGCCGCGTAGCTGAAGAGCTCCGGCAGGCCGTGTCGGAGCACCTTCCCGGCGAGGACGATGGCGTCGGCGCCGACCTCGGTCGACTCCGCGGTGGGGCGCTGCCGGCCGCCGGTCCACTCGTACGTGAGCCGGCGCGCGTAGTCGTGCGCCTCGGAGACGGTCACCGCGCCGTCGCCGTTCCGGTCGGCGCCGATGCGGAGCGCCTCGACGAGGAAGTGCGTGTAGACGTCGTTCCCGAGCTTCTCGTCCTCGCGCGCGGTCTCGCCCCAGTCGCTCGCGGCGAGGACGACGCTCGCCCTCGAGACCTCCTCGAGGGGCCGGAGGAAGAAGCCCGCCTTGAGGCCGCCCAGCTCCGACTGGACGTCCTCCGGAAGGAGCGACTTGCCCGCGCCGGAGTGGCACGTGGCGAGGACGAGCACCTTGCGCCGGGATCGCAGCCGGTCGAAGTCGGCCTTGATCTCGTCCATGGCGAGCCCGCTGCCCACCACGTCCGAGAGGCGCGTGTCCCGCGCGACGAGGAAGCGGCGGAGGAGGCCCGTGGCGTCGCGGGCGAGCGTGCCGTGGGACGAGAAGTAGAGGAGCACCGTGTCTCGCTCGTCGCGCGACCTGTCCGCGAGCCGCGAGAGCGCCGCGCGGACCTCCTCGCGCGTGGGCCGGTCCGCGACCACCTCCACGTCGTCGAAGGCGCCCCGCTGGGGATCGCGCAGGACCGCCGCGAGCGCGGCGACGTCCGCGCCGGGGTAGCGCAGCGGACGCCACTCCGGGTCGTCGTATCCCTGGATCCCGACGAGGAGCGCGATGCGGCGGGGGGCGAGGGTGCGATCGGTGTGCTCGCGCGGGACGGCGAGCGGCACGAGCCCGCCCTTCTCCGAGCGCGACGGCGCCGCGCACGCCAGGAGGGCGGCGCCGCAGACGGCGCCTGCGAGGAGGGCCTGTGGGCGCGGCCTCATGAACGCGCTTCCGTATGGCGTGCGGTGCTCTGCCGCGCCACACGGAACTCATCGCACCTCCACCTCAACCATGTCCAGCGAGAGGCCCTCGAGCGCAGGCAGCTCCGCCGCCGGCGCGGGAGGGGCCAGCGCCGCCGCGGCGCGAAGGAGGCGCCCGGCGTCGAGCGGCTCCTCGCTCGCGAGGAGCACGAAGCGCTGCGGGCCACCCAGCCCTGCGAGCGGATACGCCGCGGGTGCGCCCGCGAGGGTCACGGCGGAGCTTCCCTCGCCGATCCGCTCGCTCCAGAACGGCTCGGGAGCGCCTCGGGACGGGATGCGCACGAGGGCGGCGTGCGCGGGGCGACCCGCCTCGATCTGGAACTGCAGGCTCGCCGCGGCCGGCACGATCTGTCCCGGCACACCCCTCTCGAGGGAGGGCGTCCCGCCGAGCCCGGGCCTCACCACCACGAAGCGGAGGCGCACCGGGATCGCCCGGGCCGGGGCACCCTTCCATCCGTCCCAGGCCGGCCGCTCGGGCGGCGTGCGCGGCGCGACGAGGCCGGCGAGCCCCGCCGCGAGCACCGCGGCCGCCAGGGCCGCGGAGGCGATGCGGCGCGGCTCCCGGCGCCGGGCGGGAGCCTCCCCGCGCAGGCGCCGCTCGATCTGCGCGAACTCGAGGTCGCTTCCCCGCCCGCCGGCCGGGACGAGCGCGTCGAGAGCCCGCTCGACGAGCCCGTCCGCGGCGTCGGCGGTCGGGCGTGACGCGAGAAACTCCTCGCAGACCGCACACGCCTCTTCCAGGTGACGCGCAACCGTGCGCGCGTCCTCGGGAGGGAGGGACCCCTGGAGCAGGAGGCCGTAGGTGCGTTCCGTGAGGTGCGTCACGCCTTCAAGACCCCTCGCCCCGCAGCCTGGCCACTTCCGCGAGAATCCTCCGTTTCACCTTCGCCCGGAAGCGCTCGAGGCGCATGGTGATGGCGCTCTTGCCCACGCCGAGCCGGTCCGCGATCTCCCGCGCCGAGAGCTCGCCCTGCAGGTAGAAGAGGCGCACGGTCTCCTTCTCCGGGCCCTCCGGAAGCTCCGCCACCACCCTGCGGACCACCTTCAGCTCGGCCTCGATGCCGAGCTCGGGCATCGCCCCCACGTGCTCCGCGAGCGCGCCGGCCTCGGCGGTGAGGTCCTCGGTCAGCTTCTCGGCGGCGCGCCGGCGCCCCAGGCGCGAGAGCGCCCGGTTGCGCGCGATGGTGAGGATCCACGCGCCGAAGCGGCCGGGCTGCGCGAGCTTCGAGATGCTGGCGAAGGCCCGGATGAACGCGTCCTGGATGACGTCGTCGGCGTCGTCGGGGTCGAGCGTCGCGAAGGCGCGAACGAGCCGGTGCACCGCCGGCCGGTGCCGATCGTAGAGCGCGCGGAAGGCGGCCCGGTCTCCGGCGGCGGCGCGCGAGACGAGCGCGGCGTCGTCGGGCTCGCCGGGCCCGTTCGCGGCTGGGCGCGAGCGGCTCTGGGCGGTCACGTCCGGAGGTTAGCCGACCTCGGGGCCGAACGCCTCGCCGCAGATGAAGAAGGCGCTCAGCCGCGCGCGCCCAGGGCCCGGTAGAGGCCGATCATCTCGCGGGCCACCTGCGGCCAGGCGTGCCGCTGCGCCGCCATGCGCCCGCGCTCGCCGTAGGCCGCGGCCCGGACGGGCTCCCGGGAGAGCCGCACCAGGGCCCGCGCCCAGGCGCCGTCATCGCGAGGGGAGAGAAGCTCGCCCTCGCGGCCGTGCTGCACGACGTCCCGGTAGCCGTCCACGTCCGAGGCGAGGACCGGCTTGCCGGCGGCCATCGCCTCGAGGAGCGTCACGCCCCCGCTCGGCGCCTGCGCCGTGGCGCAGACCACGTCCGCGGTGGCGTACCAGTCGGCCCGCTCGGCGTCGACGTGGCCGGCGAAGACGACGTCGTCCGCGAGGTCCTGCGGGACCGAGGCGCGGGCGCGTGCCAGGAAAGACCCGTCCCCCACGACGAGGAGCCGCGCGTCGATCTGGCGCCAGGCGCGCTGGAACGCGGTGAGCATGACGTCGATCCCGTTCCGCCGCTCCACCCTGCCGATCCAGAGGACGTTCAGCTTGCCGTCCTCGAAGCGGCGCAGCCGGCGGCCGCGGGAGAACTTGTCCACGTCCACGCCGCCCCGGATGATCCGGACCTCGCCCCGCATGCTTCCCTCGAGGCGGCCCAGGCACGCCCGCGAGACGGCGACGGCGGCGTCGAGGCGGTCGAGGTAGCGCTGGAGCGTCCGGCGGGCGGCGCGCAGGAGGAGCCCGGGAGGCGCGTGGGCGTGGAAGTCCCCGATCACAGGGCCCGTGGCGTGGTGGACGGCGAGGAGGGGCAGCACCGGGGTGAGCGGCGCGTGCACGTGGACGACGTCGAACCGCTCGCGGGCGAGGAGATCCCGAAGCGCCCTGCCGCTGCCGCCGGTCACCCGCGCCAGGACGCCGTTCCGCATGAGGACGCGAGAGGAGCCGATCCGGACCACGTCCTCCGCGCCGTCCTCCGGATCGCGGCGGCTGCCCTTCGGCGCGCCGGTCACGATGCGGACGCCGTGCCCCAGCCGGCGGGCCTCGCGCGCGAAGCCCGCCACCATCTCGTGCACCGCTCCCGATCCCGCATCCCATTCCTCGGTGACGATGCCGATGCGCACGGCCGGGTCCGACGCCGCGCTACCTCGGCAGCGCCTGCCGCGGGCGGAGCTTGATGATGCGCGCCTCGCGCGCGCGGATGGGCGTGACGCGCCGGCCGAGCGGCGCGCGGCGCCAGAAGAGCGGCGCCAGGGCCGCGAAGGTCACGATCCAGGCGACGGCGGTCGCGACGAGGAGCGCGAGCGCCGCGAGGGTGGCGCGGACGAGGAGCAGCACCCGGCTGTCGCGCTTGCGCGGCGGAAGGGTGGGCGACGCCAGCCGAAGATGACCGCGTGCGACGGGGGGACCTGGTTGCGCCACGGCTTGCGACCTCCGGGTCCAATCTAGACACCTGCTCCCGGGACGACCAGGCGACGCGTCGGCCTCGACGCACCCGTCCGCCGCCTGCTACACCTCCCTCCCGATGCAAAGCGCGGGGTTGCGCACCAGTGTCGCCAAGGCCACGGCCCTCTCGGGCGCCGTCCACCTGGCGCTCGACGCCGTCTTCTCGCGCGTCCCTTGGACGACGCCGCCCTACCTCCTGCTCGACTACGCGAGCGAGACCTTCCGCGATCTTCTCCTCCTCGATCGGGCGACCCTGAGAGTGGCGATCGCGGTCATCTCCGCCGGGGTCAACGGCGCCATCGCGGGCCTGTTCGCGGTGGCGCTCGCCGGCGCGCGGCGGCGGCCGCTCGCGCTCGCAGCCTCGCTCTTCGCGCTGTGGGTCTTCTCCGGCGGCCTCATGATCCTCGTGTATCTCGAACCTCCCTGGGGCGTTGCGCTGGGGAGCCTCGCGGCGGGCGCGCCGCGCGCCCTGGCCATCGCGTGGGTCCTGGAGCGGTTCCTCCACCGCCGCGAGCCGCGGCCGGCGCCGCCCATCCGGGATCCCGCTTAGTGCCCCGACCCGGGCATGTGAGCTGCGCGGCCTACCGGCCGGACGGCAGCAGCGGGCGGAGCGTTCGGCCGCCGCGGCCGGCGTCCCG
>DATDDC010000105.1:0-2481 GCA_036523995.1 Anaeromyxobacter sp. | reverse complement strand
CAGGGGATCGCGGTCGTGCTCGAGTCGGCGGGGTGAGGTCGGGGTCGAGGTCGGGGTCGAGGTCGGGGTCGGGGTCGGGGTCGGGGTCGGGGTCGGGGTCGGGGTCGAGGTCGGGGTCGAGGTCGGGGTCGAGGTCGAGGTCGGGGTCGAGGTCGACGGCGACGGCGCAGTCGCGGGCACGGGACGGGCATGGCCTTTCGCCGTTGCGGCACCCGCCCTCGCATGCTTACCTGAGCCACACCATGAACCCGACGGACCCGAACGAGCCCCTGCCGACGACGCCGGTCGGCCCCGCCGCGCCTGCACAGCCCGTGGGTCCGGCGGCCGCTCCTCCGCAGGCCGCGGCGCCGCAGCCCGGCTGGGGAGCGCCGCCATGGGGTCCGCCGCCCGCGTGGGGAGGCGGGTGGGGCGGTCCTCCGCCTCCGCCGCCGCGCCGCGATCGCCTGGCCATCGCCATCGTGGCGACCATCTTCGGCGGCCTCTTCCTCGTCTTCTTTGGATTCCTGCTCCTCGCCTACAGCGTCGTGCGCGGCGAGTCGCCCCGCATCGCGGGCGGCCCGCGCATCGGGGTCGTGCAGGTGAAGGGCGGGATCGGCATGGGCGACGGGCGCGGCGCCGACGCCGAGGAGATCCTGAAGCAGGTGCGGAAGTTCCGCGAGGACGACGGCATCAAGGCCATCGTCGTCCGCATCGACTCGCCGGGCGGATCGGTCGGGCCGAGCCAGGAGATCCACGACGAGGTGGCGAAGCTCGCGAAGAAGAAGGTCGTCGTCTGCTCGCTGGGGAACGTGGCCGCGTCGGGCGGGTACTACGTGGCGGTGGCCTGCCCGAAGATCGTGTCCGCGCCGGGCACGCTCACGGCCTCCATCGGCGTCGTCTCGACGTTCCCGAACGTGAAGGGGCTGGCGGAGCGCTTCGACATCAAGATGGAGACGGTGAAGAGCGGAAAGCTCAAGGACCTCGGGAACCCGTTCCGCGACATGACCCCCGAGGATCGCGCCTACTGGCAGGGCCTCATCGACCGCGTGTACCAGCAGTTCGTGGACGCCGTGGCCGCGGGCCGGGGACTCTCCGCCGCCGACGTGCGCAAGATCGCCGACGGCCGGGTGGTGACGGGCGCGGACGCGAAGGAGCTCGGCCTCGTCGATCAGCTCGGGAACTTCTACGACGCCGTCGAGCTGGCGAAGACGCAGGCGAAGCTCACCGGGGAGCCGACCCTGGTGTATCCGCCGGACGAGCGCAGGTTCCTCGAGCAGCTCATGGGCGGCGCCGCGGGGGCCGTGGCGGACGCGATCTCCGCCCGCATCGCCAGGGACGCGCGGGCCCTGCAGCAGCCGGGCCTGTACTTCCTCGCGCAGTAGGGGCTCGAAGGGGGCACCGTGGAGAAGAAGCCGCTCTGGGCGCCGTGGCGGATGGAGTACATCCTCTCGCCGAAGCCGAAGGGCTGCATCTTCTGCGACTTTCCCGCCGCCCCCGAGGCGGACGACCGGAAGAACCTCGTCGTGCACCGCGCGGCGCGCGCCTTCACGTGCCTGAACCGCTACCCGTACATCTCCGCGCACATCATGGTGATCCCGCACGCGCACGTCTCGGACCTGGGCGCGCTCTCCCGCGAGGACTTCCACGAGCTCGAGGACGAGCTCCGGCGCGCCGTCGCCGTGCTGCAGAAGACCTACGGGCCGGACGGGCTCAACGTCGGCATGAACCTCGGCCGCGCCGCGGGCTCCGGCATCGACGACCACCTCCACTGGCACGTCGTGCCGCGCTGGATCGGGGACAACAACTACATGCCGGTCGTCGCGGACCAGCGGGTCATCGTCGAGGCGCTCGACCAGACGTGGGAGCGGCTCCGCGCCGGCTTCGAGGCGGCCCCCACGCCGTGACCGCGCTGTGGCTCGCCGCGGCCGCGGGATCGTTCGCCGCCTTCCTGGCCATCCTGCTCGCGGACCGGCTGCGGAAGCGCCGCGACGAGGCGCAGGCGTACCTGAAGGGCGTGCGCTCGGTGATCTCCGGCGACCCCGACGCCGCCATCGAGGCGCTCTCCGACGCCGCGAGGCTCGGGACGCCGGAGGCCGTCGAGACCTACCTCGCCCTCGGGGCGCTGTTCCGGCGGACGGGCGATCTCTCCCGGGCGGTGCGGCTCCACCGGAACATGCTGCTCGGCCCGGCGCTCGATCCCGCGCGGCGGGCGGAAGTGGAGCGCGAGCTCGCCGAGGACTACCGCCGGAGCGGCATGCTGGCGGAGGCCGCGGAGATCTACGAGCGGCTCGCGCCCAAGGATCGCCTGGCGGCCGCGGGCCTGCGCGAGGTGCGGTTCGAGCAGGGGGACCTGGCCGGCGCGGCCGTGGTGCAGCGCGGCCTCGGCGCGCCGGGGGCCGATCCCGTCCTGGCGCACCTCCTCGCCGCCCAGGCCCGCGCCGAGGGAGCCTCCGATCCGGCACGCGGCGTGGCGCTCGCGAAGGCGGCCCTGGACGCCCAACC
>DATDDC010000104.1:0-2505 GCA_036523995.1 Anaeromyxobacter sp. | reverse complement strand
GGCGGCGGAGAGCGGCGTCATGCAGGAGCGCACCGCCTCGCCGTCGAGGTGCACCGTGCAGGCGCCGCACTGGGCCATCCCGCAGCCGAACTTCACGCCCGTGTAGCCGAGGAGATCGCGCAGCACCCACAGGAGCGGCATCTCGGGCGGCGCGTCGACCTCGTGCAACGTCCCGTTCACCTCGAGCTTCAGCATGGACGCCTCCTAGGCAGCGCCGTTCAGGTGGAGCGGCAGCGAGCGGAGCCGCTTCCCGGTGAGAGCGAAGACCGCGTTCGCCACCGCGGGGGCGATGACGGCGGTGGCGGGCTCGCCGATGCCGCCCATCTGGGCGTCGCTCTTCAGGATGTGCACCGCCACCTTCGGCATCTCGTCGAGCCGCAGGACCTCGTAGTCGTGGAAGTTCGACTGCTGGACCCGCCCCTGCTTGATGGTGAGGGCGCTCCTCAGCACGGGCCCGAGGCCGTACGCCACGGCGCTCTGCACCTGCGCCTCGATGGCGAGCGGATTCACCGCCACCCCGCAGTCGACCGCGCAGGTGACCTTGTGCACGCGGATCCGGCTCTTCTCGACGGACACCTCGGCGACCTCGGCGACGATGCTCTTGAAGGACTCGTGCACCGCGAGGCCGCGCGCGCGCCCGGCGGGCGGCGGCTTTCCCCAGCCGGCCTTCTCCGCCGCGAGCCGGAGCGCGCGGAGGTGCCGCGGGTGGCTCGCGAGGAGCGCCTCGCGGTAGGCGAGGGGATCCTTCCCGGCGGCGTGGGCCACCTCGTCGATCATCGACTCCATGGCGAACGCCGTGTGGGTGTGCCCGACGGAGCGCCACCAGAGGATGGGCACGTCGTTCGTGGGCGAGTGCAGCGTCACGAGCCGCGCCGGGACGCCCGAGAGGTAGGGCGAGTCCCGCACGCCCTCGACGGAGACGCGGTCGATGGGGTCCGTCGAGCCGATCGCGAAGGCCATGATCGACTGGCCGACGATGGTGTGCCTCCAGGCGACGGGGGCGCCGCTCGCGTCCAGGCCGGCCTCCACGCGGTGCAGGAAGAGCGGCCGGTAGTAGCCGCCCGCGATGTCGTCCTCGCGCGTCCAGATCACCTTCACCGGGACGCCGGTCGCCTTGGCCACGTGCACGGCCTCGGAGACGAAGTCCGCGTGCGGGTTGCCGCGCCGGCCGAACCCGCCGCCCAGGAACGTCGTGTGGATCGAGACGTTCTCCGGCGGCACGCCCGCGATGCGCGCCGCCGCGGCCTGATCCCCGGTCTGGAACTGCGTGCCCGTCCAGACCTCGCAGCGGTCGCCCTCGAGCCTCGCCGTCGCGTTGAGCGGCTCCATGGGCGCGTGGGCGAGGTAGGGGACGTCGTACTCCGCCTCGAGCCGCTTCGCCGCCTGGGCGAGGCCCGCGTCGCAGTCGCCCTTCTCGATCGCGACCGCGCCCGGCTTCTTCGCCGTGGCCCGGTAGCTCTTGAGCAGCTCCTCCGTGTCGACCGAGGCGCCGCGGCCGAGGTCCCACTGAATTTGAAGTACCTCGCGGCCGCGCTGCGCGCTCCAGAAGTCCCTCGCCACGACGGCGACGCCGGACGGCACCTGCACCACCTTCTCGACGCCCGGAACCGCGCTCGCCTTGGCGCCGTCGAAGGACTTCACCTTCCCGCCGAAGACGGGCGCCCGCGCGATGACGGCGGTGCGCAGCCCGGGGAGGCGGACGTCGATGCCGTACTGCGCCTTCCCGGTGATCTTCTCGGGCGTGTCGAGGCGCTTCGTGGGCCTGCCGATGAGCTTCCAGGCCTTCGGGTCCTTGAGCGCCACCTTCTTCGGCGGCTCGAGCTTCTCCGCCGCCGAGGCGAGCTCGCCGTAGGAGAGCTTCTTCGTCCCGAGGACGACGTGGCCCTTCTCGGTGCGGAGCTTCCTCGGGTCGACCTTCCACCTCTCCGCCGCGGCGCGGACGAGCATGTCCCTCGCCATGGCGCCGACGGTGCGGTAGCGCTCGAACTCGGACCAGGTCGTCGTCGAGCCGCCCGTCATCTGACGGCCCCGGGCCGTGTGCGCGTACACCGGCGCGGCCGGGGCGTGCTCGACCTTCACCCTGGACCAGTCGCAGTCGAGCTCCTCGGCGACGAGCATGGCGAGCCCGGTCCAGATGCCCTGGCCCATCTCGGAGTGGGCGAGGAGGATCGTCGCCGTGCCGTCCGGAGCGATGCGGAGGAAGGCGTTCGGCGGCGGCAGCGGCTTCTCGGGGGCGGCGGGCTCGGCGCCGCGGACCTTCACCGGGACGTGGAACGCGATGACGAGCCCCGCTCCGGAGACGAGCGAGGTGCGGAGGAAGCTCCGCCTCGTGATGGCGGTCATGACCTGGCCCTCCGGAGCGCGGCGGCGCGGTGGATGCCCTCGCGGATCCGTTGATACGTCCCGCAGCGGCAGATGTTGCCCGCCATGGCCTTGTCGATGTCGGCGTCCGTGGGATCGGGCTTCGCCGCGAGGAGCGCGGCGGCCTGCATGATCTGCCCGCTC
>DATDDC010000103.1:0-27298 GCA_036523995.1 Anaeromyxobacter sp. | reverse complement strand
CCTCGTCGTGGTAGGCGACGCGCGGGTCCTGGAGCAGGGCGCGCGTGACGCGGGCGTCCGCATCGCCTGGCGCGCTCACGCGGGGCCGGAGGACGTCGACTGGGCGCGGCCGGAGGTCCCGCTCATCGATCTCGGCAACCTCGATCCCGGCGCCATCCCGCGCGGGCGGATCTCCCCGGCCTCGGGCCACGCCAGCGGGGAGACGCTCGCCCGCATGATCCGGCTGGCGCAGGAGGGCCGCCTCGACGGCATCGCCTTCGCGCCGCTCAACAAGGCCGCCCTCCATGCCGGGGGCTGGCGCTTCAACGACGAGCACCAGATGTTCGCGCACCTCACCGGGCACGCAGGGTTCTTCTCCGAGATGAACGTCCTCGACGGCCTGTGGATGTCGCGCGTGACCTCGCACGTGTCGCTCCGGGCCGCCCTCGACCTCGTCACGAGGGAGCGCATCGGCGAGGCGCTGGCGCTCGCGGACCGCACCATGCGGAACGCCGGCATCGCCCGGCCCCGCATCGCCGTGGCGGCGCTCAACCCGCACGCGGGCGAGAGCGGCCTCTTCGGCCGCGAGGAGATCGACGTCATCGCGCCCACCGTGGCGGAGGCCGCGCGCCGCGGCATCGACTGCAAGGGCCCGTTCTCGGCGGACACGGTGTTCCTCAAGGCCTTCGCGGGCGAGTACGACGGCGTCCTCTCGATGTTCCACGACCAGGGCCAGATCGCGACGAAGCTCAAGGGCTTCAACCGCGGCGTCACCGTCACCGCCGGCCTCGACGTCGTCTTCGCCACGCCCGCGCACGGCACCGCCTTCGACATCGTCGGCCGGGGCGTCGCCTCCACCGGCGCGCTCGAGCAGGCGGTGCGGCTCTGCGCCCGCCTGGCGGCCGCGCGCCGGGAGGCGCGACGCGCCCGCGGCGATGCTTCCCCCGCCTCCCCGTGAGAGGACCCGCCATGCCCAGCGATCCCGCTCCCACGCCGTCCTCCTCCCTGACCGACGAGGTCGCGGGGTTCGTGGTCGGCACGCAGGCGAAGGACGTCCCCGCGGACGTGGCGCACCTCGGGAAGCGCTCCGTCCTCGACGGCCTCGGCCTGGCGCTCGCGGGAGCGGCCTCGTGCACCGGCCAGATCGCGCGGCGCTACCTCGCCAGCCTGGGCATCGGCGCGCCGGAGGGCAGCACCGTCATCGGCGCCGCCCTGCGCGTCCCGCCGCGGTTCGCGGCGTTCGCGAACGGCCTCGCCATCCACGCCGACGACTACGACGACACGCAGCTCGCGGTGCTGAAGGACCGCGTCTACGGGCTCCTCACCCACCCCACCGCGCCCGCGCTGCCGGCCGTGCTCGCCCTCGCCGAGCGCGACCGGCGGAGCGGCAGGGACCTCATGACGGCCTACCAGGTCGGCGTGGAGGTCGAGTGCAAGGTGGCCGAGGCCATCCTGCCGCGCCACTACCAGCACGGCTTCCACACGACCGGCACGGTGGGCACCATCGGCGCCGCGGCGGGGGCTGCGAAGCTCCTGGGCCTCGACCGCGAGGCCACCCGGCGCGCGCTCAGCCTGGGCGCCACGCAGGCCGCCGGCCTGCGCGAGAACTTCGGCACCATGACGAAGCCGTTCCACGCCGGCCACGCCTCGGAGGGCGGCGTGGTGGCCGCCGAGCTCGCGGCCCTCGGCTTCACGGCCTCGCCGAACGGCCTCGAGGCGGACCGCGGCTTCTTCCGCGCGGCGGGCGGAGGCTACTCGGCCGAGATGATCGCCGGGAAGCTCGGGGCGCCCTGGACGTTCCATTCACCGGGCGTGTCGATCAAGCCGCACCCCTCCGGCTCGCTCACGCACCCGGGCATGGCCGTGATGATGGACCTCATCCGGCGCCACGACCTCCGGCCGGAGCGGGTGAAGCGCGTGTCCGTCGGCACGAACCACAACATGCCGAACGCGCTCATCCACCACCGGCCCACGAACGAGCTCCAGGCGAAGTTCAGCATGGAGTTCTGCATGGCCATCCTGCTCCTCGAGCGGAAGGGCGGCCTGGAGCAGTTCACGGACGAGGTCGTGAACCGGCGCGACGTCCAGGGGATGATCCGGCGCGTGAGCTTCGGCATGCACCCGGAGGCCGAGGCGGCGGGCTTCGACAAGATGACGACGATCATCGAGGTCGAGCTCGACGACGGCACGGTGGTGAAGGGCCGCGCCGACTTCGGCAAGGGCAGCCCGGCGAACCCCATGAGCGACGAGGAGCTGTCGGAGAAGTTCCGCCAGTGCGCCGCCTGGGGCGGCCTCGACCGCGAGCGGACGAAGGCCGTGCTCGGGCTGGCCTGGCGCATCGAGGAGCTCGCGGACGTGCGCGAGCTCACGAAGCTGCTCCGGCGGGAAGCGGCGTGAGCTAGCGCTTCGCGGCCGCCGGCTCGGACTCGACCCAGCGGTCGTACTCCTCCATGTTGTAGATCCGCTGGTAGCCCTTCTCCTGCAGCGTCTTCGCCGCGGTGGCGGCGCGCCCGCCGCTGTAGCAGTAGACGAGCACGGGCGTCGAGGGTGGGCCGATCTCCTTCAGGCGCGCGCCCACCTCGTCGTAGGGGATGTTGAGGGCGCCGGGCACGTGGCCGTCGGCGAACTCCTCGGGCGTACGGACGTCCACGACCTTGACGCCGGAGGCCACGAGGCGGTGGGCCTCCTTGCCGTCGACGATCACGGCCTCCGGGGTCGAGGAGGCGGCGGGGCTGACCTGCGGAGCGGTCTTGGCGGCGGGGACGGCCGCGCAGGCCGACGCCGCGAGCAGGAGGGCTGAGAGGATGGCTTTCATGCGAGCTGAGAGTCCTAGGGCCCGGGAGAGGGTTCCGACCCCATGCGGGCCGCCCGGGCCTTGCGGCGCCCGGCCGTGGTAGTAGCGATCCATCTCCCGCTCGCAAGGAGTTCGTCATGCTCCGTGGCTTCACCCCACCGTTCACCCCCCGCGGCCTCGCCTCCATCGTCCCGCCTCCGCCCTGGCACTACGCCGGGTGGCTCCTCAGCGTAGAGTTCGAGTGCGATCGCGGCCGCGCGGCGAGCTTCGTCCCGGCGAGCCTGGGCGCCGCCACGGGCAAGGGCACGGTCCACTTCGCCGACTGGCAGGCGACGACCGACGGCTCGGAGCTCCTCGATCCGGCGCAGTCGCAGTATCGCGAGACCATCGTCCTCCTCGAGCTCTCGCGGCCGGACGGATCGCCCGCGAACTTCTGCCCGTTCATCTACGTCGACCAGGACGTGTCGCTCGTGCGCGGGCACCTGCAGGGCTGGCCCAAGAAGATGGGCAGCACCTGGCTCACGCGCTCCCTGCCGCTCGACCACCCCGCCGCGGCGCCCATCCGCGAGGGCACCCGGCTCGGCGCGACGCTCGCCGTGAAGGACCGGCGGCTCGTCGAGGCGCGCCTCGAGCTCACCGGGCGCCGGGGCGAGGCGCTCGGCTTCGCGGCGCGACCGACCCTGCTCACCGTCGGCTTCCCGGACCTGACGCGGCCGGACCGGCCGCCGGAGCTGCGGCACGTCCGCTCCGTCGTCGCGGGCCGCGTGGGGAACGAGTGGCACGAGGCCCGCGCGGAGCTGGCCTTCCACGAGACGCCGCGGGAGGAGGTCCACGAGCTCGGACTCCGTGGCGTCACGCGCGCGAGCGCGGGGTGGATGGGGATGACGATCACGGGGGCGACGGCGGTGTGAGCGGGGCTCGACCTCGAACCCGACCTCGAACCCGACCTCGAACCCGACCTCGACCTCGAACCCGACCCCCCGACCTCGACCTCGACCTCGACCCCGTCAGTGCGACAAGAACAGCGGCGCCGTCATCGAGCGCAGCATCGCCGCGGTCATGTCCTCGTGCGTCGCGTGCGTGAGGCCGCGGCCGCCGTGCGCGCCCATCACCACGAGATCGGCGCCGAGGTCCATCGTCCGGTTGAGGATGTGATCCACCGGGCCGAGCTCCCCGACGATGAAGCGCTCGTACCGCGCGGAGATGCCGTGCGCCCGCAGGTGATCGGCGATGTCGAGCTCCGGGGCCCTCCCCGCCGACGTCCGGGCGCTGGGGAGCTGCAGCGACAGCACCGTCACCTCCCTCGCCCACTGGAGGATCGGCAGGGCATCGTTCACGGCGCGCGCCGAGGCGCGGCTGCCGGTCCACGCCACGAGGACCTTCTCCCCGAAGACCCGGAGCGGGATCCGCGGCGGGACGGCGAGCACGGGCCGGCCGCTCTCGAGCACCACCTGCTCGACGAGGTCCTCCGGCAGGCGATCGCCCTCGCCGGAGGGGCCGCCGAAGATCGCGAGATCCACGTACCGGCAGCACTGCACGGTCCAGTCGGTGAGCTCCGCGTCGTCACGCGCCTCGACGGTCCAGAAGGTGCCCGGGATCCGCGCCCCGGCCACGCTCGACTCGAACAGATCCCGCGCTCGCGCCGCGGACTTCGCGATCTGCTCCGGGTCGCGCCGTCCCACGATGCTCGGGCCGATCGAGACGCCCTCGGCGAACAGGCCCGTGAGCCTCGCGCCGTGGAGGTCCGCGAGCTCGATGGCGGCGCGCAGCCGCTTCCCGGCGAGGTCGGTCGAGTCCACGTGCACGAGCAGGTCGTTGAGCGCCATGGGGGGCCTCCCGGACGGCTCGGGGGGCCGTCCTCGTTCCCATGTTGGCTATTTTCACAGCCGGTGGAAGGAGGCGGAACGCCTCACTGCGCGCTGGCGCGCGCGAGGTCCGTTCGGTCGGGGTCGAGGTCGGGGTCGGGGTCGGGGTCGGGGTCGCGGTCGGGGTCGGGGTCGGGGTCGCGGTCGGGGTCGGGGTCGCGGTCGAGGTCGCGGTCGGGGTCGGGATCGGGGGTCGGGTCGCGGTCGGGGTCGAGGTCGCGCGTCGCACCCCCGCGCCTCAGCGCGCGGAGGCGCCGCTCTCGACGGCCGCGTGCAGCACCACCGCGACGTGGACGGAGTCCCTCGAGGCGCCGTCGTGGATCTGGTGCCGGCAGCTCGTGCCGTCCGCCACGACCACGGTGTCCGCGGCCGCGGCGCGCACCGCGGGCAGGAGCCCCGCCTCGGCCATCTTCATGGAGATGCCGTAGTGCTCCGCGTGGTAGCCGAACGAGCCGGCCATCCCGCAGCAGCTCGACTGGACGTGGGCCACCTCGAGGCCCGGGATCATCCGCAGCACCTTCTCGGTCGGCGCGAGGACGCCGAACGCCTTCTGGTGGCAGTGGCCGTGGACGAGGGCCTTCTTCCAGGGCACGGGGCCGAGCGAGAGCTTCATCCGCCCTGCGGCGTGCTCGGCGGCGACGAGCTCCTCGAAGAGGAGCGCCTTCCCGGCCACGGCCTCGGTCGCCTCGCCGGGCAGGACCGCCATGGCCTCGTCGCGGAGCGTGAGCAGGCAGGACGGCTCGAGGCCCACGATGGGGATCCCGCGCCGCGCGTAGGGAAGCGCCGCCTCCACGAGCCGCCGCAGCTCCTCGCGCCCCTCGTCCACGAGGCCCGAGGAGAAGAACGTCCTCCCGCAGCAGAGCGGCCTCCCCCCGCCCGCCGGGCGAAGGGCGTGCACCGAGTAGCCCGCGGCGTTGAGGGACGCCACCGCCGAGCGGAGCGCGCCCGGCTCGAACCAGCGCCCGAAGGTGTCGGCGAGGAGCGCCACCTCGCCGACCGGCGCGCGCGCCGGGAACTCCGCGTCGCGGAAGGGCCGCGGGTCCCAGGAGGGCAGCGCCCGGTGGCGGCTCATCCCGGTGAGCCGCTCGCCCAGCGCTCGCAGCATGCGGCTCCGGTTCCGGAGGTTCAGCAGCCGGCCGAAGAGCGAGGCGATGGGCGCGTAGCGCGGCAGGAACGCGACGAGCCTCTCGCGGAACGGGAGGCCGTGCAGCTTGTGGTGCTGGTAGAGCACCTCGATCTTCATCCGCGCCATGTCGACGCCGGTGGGGCACTCCCGCTTGCACGCCTTGCAGCTCACGCACAGCGAGAGCGCGTCCAGCATCGACGGCGAGGTGAGCGCCTCCGGGCCGAGCTGGCCCGTGAGCGCCAGGCGCAGCACGTTGGCGCGGCCGCGCGTCACGTGCTCCTCGTCGCCCGTGGCCCGGTACGACGGGCACATGACGCTCGCGTCGCGCTTCCGGCAGGTGCCGTTGTTGTTGCACATCTCCACCGCGCCCAGGAACCCGCCCCAGGCGGACCAGTCGAGCGCGGTGTCGATCCGGAGCGGCGCGTACCCCGGCTTGAAGCGGAAGAGCGTGCGGTCGTCCATCCGGGAGGGGTCGATGATCTTCCCGGGGTTGAGGCGGTTCTTCGGATCGAAGGCCCGCTTCACCTCGCGGAACGCCGAGACGAGGCGCTCGCCGAAGAGCTTGGGGTTGAACTCGGAGCGGACGAGCCCGTCGCCGTGCTCGCCGGAGTGCGAGCCCTTGTACTCGCGCACGACGGAGAAGGCCTCCTCCGCGATGGCGCGCATCTTCCGGACGTCCAGCTCCGCTTTCAGGTTGAGGACCGGGCGGACGTGGAGGCACCCTTCCGACGCGTGCGCGTACCAGGTGCCGGTCGTGCCGTGCCGCTCGAAGAGCGCGGTGAGCCGCGCGGTGTACTCGGGCAGGTGGCGGAGCGGGACGGCCGCGTCCTCGATGAAGGAGACCGGCTTCGCGTCCCCCTTCATCGACATCATGATGTTGAGGCCGGCCTTGCGGACCTCCCAGATCTGCGACTGGAAGGCCGCGTCCGTCACCTCGACGACCGAGCCCGGGAGGCCGAGCTCTCCGAGGAGCTCCACGAGCTGCTTCAGATGGGCGACCTCGGCGGCCTCGTCCTCCCCGGCGAACTCCACGAAGAGCAAGGCCTCGGGCTCGCCCTGGATGAAGCGATCCAGGATGGCCTTGTACATCGGGATGCCGCGCCCGAGCTCGATCATGGTGCGGTCGACGAGCTCCACCGCCGCCGGGCGCAGGGCCACGATGGCCTCCGTCGACTCCATGGCCTTGCGGAAGGTGGGGAAGTGGCAGACGCCCAGCACCTTGTGCCGGGGCAGCGGGTGGAGCGTCACCTCGATGCGGCGGAAGAGGGCGAGCGTCCCCTCCGAGCCCACGAGGAGCCGCGCCAGGTTCGGCCTCTCGCCGCCGAGCGCGTCGAGGTTGTAGCCGGAGACGCGCCGGCCGAGCTTCGGGTAGCGCGCGGCGATCTCGTCGGCCTCGCGGCGGTGGATGGCGAAGAGCGCGTCGGCGAGCTCGCGGGGAGCGCCCGCGCCGCCCTCGTCCATGCGCGCGGAGGTGCCGTCCGCCAGCACGGCGTCGATGGCGCGCACGTTGTGGACCATGTTGCCGTAGCGGAGCGAGCGCGTGCCGCAGCTGTTGTTGCCCGCCATGCCGCCGATCGTCGCCATGGCCGACGTGGAGACGTCGACCGGGAACCAGAGGCCCGTGGGCTTGAGCTTCGCGTTCAGCTGATCGAGGACGATGCCGGGCTGGACCACCGCGGTGCGGCTCTCGACGTCCACCGAGAGGACGTCGGTCAGGTACTTCGAGCAGTCGACGACGAGCGCCTCGCCCACGGTCTGCCCGCACTGCGAGGTCGCCCCGCCGCGGGGGAGGAGGGGCACGCCCTCCTCGGCCGCGATCTGCACGGCGGCGACGAGGTCGTCCTCGTCCCTCGGCACGACCACGCCGAGCGGCTCGATCTGGTAGATGGAGGCGTCCGTGCTGTAGCGGCCGCGCGAGAACGCGTCGAAGAGCACCTCGCCCTTGAGCTCGCGCCGGAGCCTCGCCGCGAGCGCGGGATCCCCGGGCCGGCGTCGCGCCTCGGGCGCGGGGGCCGGAAGCTCGCGGGGGCGGGGCATCATCGGGGCGGTTTTCCGTCCTGCCCGCGCGCGGCGCCGTTCGCCCCGGAGCGCGCCTCGTCGAGGAGCCGCTCGGCCCGCTGCGTGTTGAAGACGCCGCAGGAGCAGAAGCGGGCCATGTACTTCGCGGCCTCGGCGGGCGTGCGGCGGTTCTCGCGCACCCAGTCGAGCATCTTCCGGGCGAAGGCGGCGGAGACCATGCCGTGGCCGCACATGGTCGAGAGCTCGAGCGTCCTCGCGTCGGGGAGCTTCTCGAGCCGCCCGCGGAAGCCGAGGGAGTACTCGACGCTGTGCCGCGCGATGCCGGCGTCCTTGCAGCAGCGGTGGGCCGCGTCCATGGGCGCCGCGATGTTGATGGAGACGCCGATGTCCGCCCGGGCGAGCGCCTCGACGAAGGACTCCATGTTCTCGTACCGGTCGAAGACGGCGGCCACGGTGGAGGGGCCGTCGATCCCCGCCAGCACGGCCTCGGGATCGGGGCGGCTCTCGCGCTTCCAGTGGTTCGTGGGCGTGAGGTCCCGCTGCGGCCGGAGCCACCCGCCGTGGGTCGCGTCGCCGATGTTCACCGGATGGTGCTCGAGGGCGAGCTTCAGGAAGGCGCGGTACTTCTCCACGATGCGATCGTCGTTCACGCCCTTGGAGGCCATCGCGAACACGATGTAGTCGTCGGTGACGGGGCGGACGTCCTCGCCGGGCTCGCGCGCGTAGTGATCGCTGTAGCGGTGGAGGGTGTTCGTCATCTCTCGCCTCTCAGGCGGTCCGGCCGGCGACCGGCCCGGGAGCCTTCGCGGCCGGGACCGTCACGCGGCCGAGGCCGAGGTTCGTCTTGCCGCGGTAGGCGGCGTAGCCCTCGCGCTCGAGCAGCTCGTGGAGCGGCTCGCTCCCGTCCGGATGGCAGCGCGTGGAGACGCCCACGGCCACCACCGTGTCGAGGCGCTTCGAGACCTCGCGCACGCAGGCGAGCACCGAGGGCACGCGCTCGAAGGGGACCTTGATCTCGACGATGGCGGAGAGGACCTTCTCGCCGAGGATGTCCGGGCGGATGGCTCCCTTCGCGACGTCGGCCATGAGCGTCGTCACCGGGTTCATGGGCTCGAAGGAGACGCCCAGGGCGGCGAGCGCCTTCGTCATCCTCTCGATGTCGCGGAAGCGCGCGCCCACGCCCGGGCGGCCGAACTCGACGACGAAGCCCGCCTCGCCCTCCTTCACGCGGCCGGTGACGTCGTTCGTCTTCACCTCGGCGGTGCCGCGGCCGTGGATGCCCGTCGACTCGTGCGGCACCTGCGGGTCGGAGAAGGCGCGCCGCACGATGCGCGGCCAGGTGAGCTCCTCCGGCGCGAGGGCGTCGGTCGGGCACACGTCCGGCTCGGGGTCGAAGCGGAAGCGGGCCCACTTGGCCACGCGCCGCACCGCGCGCACGAAGGTGGGGTTGAGGTGCTCCTTCGACATGCCGCGGTAGCAGCTGTAGCACTCGACGCAGGCGTCCGGGTCCACCACGGCGCGGTTCAGCGCCGGCGAGATGGCGATGGCGCCCATGGGGCACACCGGGACGCAGTTCGCGCACGCCACGCACTTCTTCGGATCGATCCGCATCGCTCTCCCCGCGCCCCCTCCCCTGCCCGTGCCGAACGCCTAACCCCGCGATCCCCGGGGTGTCAACGTCCCTTGGCGAGGCGGGGAGCGGGCGCCCGGAGGCGCGGCGCCCTAGCCGGTGCCGTAGACGAGGTTCACGAGGCCCATCCCCGTGGAGGGCACGTAGGTCACGAGCAGGGTCAGGAAGACGAGGACCATCATGTACCAGAAGCCCGTCCTGAAGACCTCCCACATGGAGAGGTTCGCGATCGCGCAGGTGGTCATGAGCACGGTCGCGACGGGCGGCGTCTGCTGACCGACCCCGAGGTTGATCGTGACCATGAGCCCGAAGTGGATGGGGTCGATCCCGAGCTGCTTGATGAGCGGCAGCACGATCGGGACGATGAGGATGATGGCGGCCGCGCTGTGGAGGAAGCAGCCGGCGACGAAGAAGGCGATGTTGAGGAGGAAGAGGATGAGGAACTTGTTCGTCGTGAGCCCGAGCATGCCCTGCGCGATCCGCTGGGGAACGCCCTCGTTCGTGAGGTACCAGCCCAGCACGGCCGAGGTGGCCACGATGAGCATGATGACCGACGTCTGCATGGCCGAGTCGACGATGGTCTTCCAGAAGGCCTTCCAGCCCAGCTCCCGGTAGATGAAGACGCCGATGAGGATGGCCGCCAGCGCCGCGAGGCCGCCCACCTCGGTGGCCGTGGCGATGCCGCCGAAGATGCCGCCCCAGATGACGAGCGGGATGAGGAGCGCGAAGAAGCCGAGCTTGAGCGCGCTCCACAGCGCCGAGAGGGAGAAGGCCGCCTCGGCCGGATACTTGCGCTTCGTGGCGATCCAGTAGGAGAGCGCCATCATGAGCCCGCCGCCGATGATCCCGGGGACGACGCCGGCGATGAAGAGCTTCACCACCGACGTGTCCGCCATGGCCGCGTAGATGATCATGGGGATGGACGGCGGGATGATGATGGCGAGCGTGGCGGCGTTGGAGACGACGCCGGCGCTGAAGGCCTTGGGGTAGCCCTTCTTCTCCATGGCGGGGATGACCACCTGGCCGATGGCGGCGGCGCCGGCCACGGCGGAGCCGGAGATCTCGCCGAAGAACATCGAGGCCACGATGGTCATCATGGCGAGGCCGCCGCGGATGAAGCCGACGAGCGCGCTCGCCAGGTTGATGAGCCGGGTGGAGATCCCCGTCGTGGTCATGAGGCCGCCCGCCAGGATGAAGAGCGGGATGGCGAGGAGCGGGAACTTGGACCCGCCGCCGAAGATCATGAGCGGGATGGCCGCGAGCGGCGCCGTGCCCTGGATGGCCACCACCACGATGGTGGCGATGGCGAGCACGAAGCCGATGGGGACGTTGATGGCCGAGAGGACGAGCACGAGTCCGAGGACGAGCCAGCCCATCACTGAGCCTCCTCCATGGGACGGGCGCGCTCGACGTCCGGGCTCCGGCCGGCCGAGATCGCCTGGGCGAGCTGCACGACGCCGATGAGGAACATGAGGCCGCCCGAGATGGGCATCACGCTGTAGATCCACGCCATCTTGAGGGCCGGGACCGACACGGCCGTCTCGTCCGCCATCTCACGTATGAGCTCCCAGCCGGAGACGAGCAGGACGAGCGAGAAGCTCATCACGCAGACGATGCTGACGACGTCGGCGACGCGCCTCGCGCCCGGCGGGAGCTTCTCCACGAGCGTGTCGAAGCCGATGTGCTTCTTCTTCGCGAGGGCGAGCACCGAGCCGTACATCGTGAGCCAGACGAGGATGTAGCCGGCGAACTCGTCGTACCAGGAGAGCGACTCGTCGACGACGTACCGGTAGAAGATCCCCACCAGCACGAGCCCGAGCATGAGGAGGAGCAGGACGGCCGAGAACGTCTGGAGGACGTTCACGAAGCGGTCGTAGCTTTTCCGCATCCGATTCCCCTTTCCAGGGACCGAACGGGCGGTCGAGGACGGCTTTTCACTGGGGACGGGACGCCGGCGGTCGCCATCCGGGTCATTTCCGCAGCTCGAGGATCCGGTCGACGAGCTGCTTGCCGCCGGGGACCTCCTTGCCGAAGTCCTCGTAGACCGTTCCGGACGCCTTCACGAACGCGTCCTTGTCGACCTGGTTCACCTTGAGCTTCCCCTGGATCTTCTCGAGGATCTCCTTGTCGAGGCGCGCGCCCTCGGACCGCGCGAAGTCCCCGACCTCGACGGCGATCCTGGCGAGGACCTGATGCACGTCCTTGGGGAGCGTCTTCCAGTACTTCTCGGAGATGATGAGGTAGGCGGGCGTGTAGACGTGATCGGAGAGCGAGAGGAACTTCTGCACCTCGTGGAACTTCCCGCCGTAGATCTGCGGGAACGGGTTCTCCTGCCCGTCCATGACGCCGGCCTGCAGCGCGGCGAAGACCTCGCCGTAGGCGAGCGGCGTCGGGTTCGCTCCGTAGGTCTTGAACATCTTCACGCGCCACACGCCGCTCGGGACGCGGAGCTTCACGCCCTTCAGGTCCGCGGGCACGACGATGGGCCGCACGTTGTTCGTGATGACCCGGAAGCCGTTCTCCCAGATGCCGAGGATGCGCAGCCCCTTCTCCGGCAAGGGATCGAGGAGGAGCTTCTTGATGGTCGCGTCCTCGAAGACGCGCTTCACGTGCGCGCGGTCCTTGAAGAGGTAGGGCATCTCGAACACGCCGAAGCGCGGGTCGACGGTGCTCATGATGGTGGAGGGCGCGAACATCTCCAGCACGCCCACCTTGATTCCCTTCAGCATGTCCTCGTCCGAGCCGAGCTGGCTCGAGTGGAAGACCTTGACCTCGTACTTGCCCTTGAGGGCCTCGTTGGCGCGCTTCGCGTACTCGTTGCTCGTGATGTCGAAGAGCGAGCCGGGGTAGCCGACGTGCCCGAGGCGGATGATCTTCGCGTCGGCGCGAGCCGGCGGCGAGAGGGCGAGGGAGAGGAGGGCGGCGAGGGCGAAGCGAGAGGCCCCGAGGAGGCGGCACGACGTGTTCATGGTGTGCTCCTTTCCGTGGCGGTGGGTCACCGCTCGCGCGGCGAGCATCTCGAAGACGAGTCCCGGCATTACCGCACGGTGCCGGCGTGGTCGCAAGGGTGCACTCCCGGCGCTGCCCCCGGCGCCGGGACGTTTATCCAAGGGTGCAGAGGAGCCCGCGACGTGGTCTCGGCCGGCGGAGGGCGGGATCGGGCGCGCGCACGGCCCTTCGTCCCGAATTGGTGCTGCATGGCCGCGGGGCGAGCGCCATAATCGGACGCCCCGACCAGCCAGCGTGCGCGCCGCGCGCTCCAGCGAGGACCCTCCATGATCCGTTCGGACATCCTTCAGAAGTTCCCGGACCTCTTCGGCACGAAGCGCGTGAACGGCCGCGAGATCGACGTCGAGAAGACGATCGACATCCTCACGCGCGAGCTTCGCCCCGACATCGCGAAGGCCCTCGCCGCGCGCCAGGCGCTGCTCTCCTCGCCCGCGGGCGTCCGCGAGAAGTACGGCTGGCCGAGGTGGGAGGAGAAGCTCGACGATCCGGTCACGGGCAAGGCGTGGACCTTCCGCCAGATCGTCCAGGGCCTCGTCGACAACTTCCTCGGCAAGCAGACCGAGCAGCGCTGGCGGCTCAACGACGAGACGCCCATCCCGGAGGGCGCCCATCCCACGAGGAACCCCGGGCTCGAGCTCACGGGGCCGTGGGCGCCGCTCGACATGGCCTTCAACGCGCTCAACAGCCCCGCGCCCGTGAACATGCCGGACTTCGAGGACGCCTCGCCGCCGCACTTCCGGCCGGACGGCACCGCCTCCGCCGAGCCCATCGGCATCTTCGCGGCCATGCAGAACGCGAAGGAGATCCACGAGGGCCGCTGGAACGACAAGGCCTACGAGGTCGTGAAGAAGGGGAAGAAGCGCACCTACCGGATCACGACCCCGCAGCCCCGGTGGCCGACGCGGCTGGCGCGGCCGCCCTCCATCCACATCACCTACGACCACGTGACCGTGGACGGGAAGCCCGCGCCCGCCCTCGTCGTCATCGCCACGCTCTGGGTGGTGAACAACCACGACGCGCTCGCCCGCGCCGGAACCGGCGTGTACTTCTACATCCCGAAGCTCCAGACGCCGGCCGAGGCGGCCATCGTGGAGAAGCTCCTCTCGCGCCTCGAGGGGATGATCGGCGTCGCCGCCGGCACCTTCAAGGCGAAGATGCTCTACGAGGAGGGGAACGCCGGGCGGCAGCTCGCCGCCATCGCCTGGGCCCTCCGGCGCCGCCTGCTCGGCACGAACGTGGGCCGCTGGGACTACCTCGGCAGCCTCATCGAGATGTGGAAGGACGACCCCAAGGGCGTCTTCCCCGACCCGCAGACCGTCGGCATGGCGGTGCCGACCATGATCGCCTACCAGCGCTACAACGCGCTCCTCATGGTCATGGCGGGGATGAAGAACGGCGCCCTCGAGACCGCCGCGCCCATCGGCGGCATGGCCGCCGTCATGATCTACCAGCCGAGCGATCCGTACGGCCGCTCCCGCTACAACGCGCTGGCGCTCCGCGCCATCGTCATGGACAAGCTGCGCGAGCGGCTCCTCGGGCTCGTGTTCGTCCCGGAGGGCAAGCTCGCCGCCGGCCAGCAGCCGGCGCTCGACGAGATCCTGGCCGGCCGCGTGAAGGGGAAGCTCTACGACTCGTACCGGCAGAGCTGGGTGGCGAGCCCCGAGCCCGAGTACGTGGCCGCGGGCAACGCGCCGCTCCGGGCGCGCGTGGAGGACCTCCAGGCCATGATCGACGCGCCGCGCGCCACGGCGGACGTGAAGGGGAAGCCCGTGCCCACCGTGCCGAGCGGGCTCGTCGACGCCGAGCGGGCGCTGCTCCAGTCGCGCGGCCTCCTCTCCGCGCAGGGGAAGATCACGCCGCAGGTCGTGGCCAGGGAGTCGCTCGATTCGCCGGAGAAGCTCTTCACGAAGGAGCTGTGGGAGGCCATCTACCTGCCGCCCAAGGGCGACGTCACCATCGAGCACATCCAGCACGCCTTCTACATGGCGGCGAACTACGGGTTCCAGATCCTGAACGGCAACTTCGCCGCGGCCATCGACGACTACGAGCTGAAGCTCCGCTTCATGAACGACCTCGCCACCTACCGCATCAACGTCTCGTGGCTGTGGGCCCTCGCCCATCACCAGTCGGCCATCACCAAGGACGGACACCTGCAGCGGCAGGTCCTCACCGAGGACGGCGTCGTCATCGGCGCGGACGCGGAGGCCGTGAAGGCCGGCGCGCGCTTCACGCGGGAGCTATTCCAGAAGGTGTGGGACTATCACTACGAGTGGACGAACGCCTTCTTCGCCGAGCAGGACCGCCGAGGGGAGCCGGCCCGCTTCGACCGCTCCAAGGCCGCGGTCATCATGGAGCTCCTGAAGCGCCAGCTCCTCTCGCCGCGGTACGTCCAGCACAGCGCCCGCGTGCTGTTCGTCATCGGCGCGGCGAAGCCGGAGGAGCACGCCAAGCTCTTCGACGCGATCTTCGATCTCTCGCGGGACGAGATCGCGAAGCGCGTGAAGTCCGGAGCGTTCCCGGAGAGCGCGCTCGCGGCGCATGACTACGTGAACGACGTGTTCTAGGGGTCGGTCGGGGTCGAGGTCGCGGTCGCGGTCGAGGTCGCGGTCGGGGTCGGGGTCGGGGTCGGGGTCGGGGCCGAGTGGAGCCGACCCGACCCCTATAGCCTCAGAACCTTCCCCGCTTCAGGATGTCCCGCTTCGAGGCCGTCCCCACGAGCCGCCGCCGCTCGTCCACGACCGGCAGCTCCTCGCCCACCGCCTCGGCCAGCCGCGACGCCGCCTCGGCGAGCCGCATGGACGCCGTGAGCGGCCGGACCGATCGGTCCATCACGTCCGCGGCGGTCATGGGGAGCAGGTTCCCCTCGCCGATGTGCCCCTTGAGGCCCTGGAGCGTGATCACCCCGAGGAACGCGCCGCCCTCGCCGACGACGTAGAGGTCGCTCCCGGCGGGCAGCGTGAGGAGCTTCGGCAGGAGCTCCCGGAGCGGCGTGTCCGGCGAGGTGGTCGCGAGCTCGGTCCGCACGATGTCGTGGATGGGCGTGGCGCGCAGCCAGTCCGGGCGCGGCAGCTCGGGCAGCTTCACGCCGCGGCGGCGGAGCGGCGCGGTGTACAGCGACTCGGGCTCGAGGGCGCGGCTCGTGGCGGCGGCCACGAACGCCGAGAGCATGAGGGGGACGATGACGCCGTAGTCGCCCGTCAGCTCGAAGATGATGAGCACCGCCGAGACCGAGGCGTGCGTCGTGCCGGCGAGGACGCCGGCCATGCCCACGAGCGCGAACGCGCTCGCCGGCGCGCTCAGCCCCGGGTAGACGCGGTGGGCGAGCTCGCCCAGCGCGCCGCCCAGGAGCGCGCCGTACATGAGCGTGGGCGTGAAGAGGCCGCCGGGCACGCCGCTCCCCGCGCAGAGCGCGGTCGCCGCCAGCTTCAGCAGGGGGAGCGCCAGGAGGAGCAGGAACGGCGTCGCGCCGAGGAGCGTCGCCTCCACCGTGTCGTAGCCGTTCCCGAGGAGGTCGGGGAAGCGGACGGCGGCGGCGCCCACGATCGCCATCGCCGCCGGCGGAAGCAGGACCGCGAGCCAGCGCGGCAGGCGGTAGAGCTGCACCTCCGTCCAGCCGAGCACCTTGATGAAGAGCGCCGCGGCCAGGCCCAGCACCGGCGCCATGGCGAGGCCGACGAGGAGCTCGGTGGGCTTGAGGAGCGCGTACCCCGGGATGACGTAGCTCGGGCTCGCGCCGAGGAAGAGGCGCGCGATCACCGTGGCGGTGACGCAGGCGACGACGATGGGACCGAGGAGCTCGAGCGCGAAGCTTCCGAGCAGCACCTCGAGGCCGAAGAGCGCGCCGCCGATGGGCACGTTGTAGGCAGCCGCGATCCCGGAGGCCGCGCCGCACGCGACGAGGAGCCTCGCCTGGCCCGGCTCGAGCTGGAACCGCCGCGCGAGCCAGGAGCCCGAGGCGGCGCCGGTCTGGAGCAGAGCGCCCTCGCGGCCGAGGGACGCGCCCATGGCGACCGCGACGATGGAGAGGACGCCGCGCAGGAGCGACCGCCCGAGCGGCATCCGCCCGCTCTGCATCCAGATCGACTCGATGATGCCGGACGTGCCGTGGCCGCCGAGCCGGCCGCGCACGAGGAGCATCACCGCCGTCACGAGCGCCCCGCCGATGGCCGGCACCGCGATGCGCCGCGCCGGGGAGGACGCCGCGAACGCGCCGAGGAAGGTGGCCGCGTCTCCCCAGGCGAGCCGCCTCACCACGAAGAGAAGCTCCAGGAGCCCGACCGCGCCGAGCCCGGAGACGACCCCCGTCGCCACCACGAGCACCCAGAAGCGCTGGGAGACCCCGGGAAGCTGCCGCAGGAACTCGCGCAGCGACCGGTAGTAGATGGGCCGCTCGGACGCGCTCGCCGCACCCGTGGTTCCCGCGTCGGGCCGCGGAGCGCCGGCGCCCGCGCGATCCCCGATCTGCCCGGCCGGCATGTTCCCTTCGTGGCACGGGCGCCCGCTCGTGTCCAGGCGAGGGGGTGACAGCCCCCTCAGGACAGGAGGTACCGGATGAGAAACTCGGGCCGGGAGTCCGCGGCGCGGAGGTCCGCGCGGTGAACGGCGCAGAGCACCCTCCGCCAGAACGACAGCTCCGCGACGGTCCGCTCCAGGCAGGGACCGAGCTCCGCGCCGGCGGATCCCGCGTCGACCAGTCGCCGCGCCGCCTCGAGGAGCGTGCTCCTGGCGTCGTCCACGTCGGCGTTGAACGCGAGCGCGTCCTTCCGCGCGGATACGGAAGCTCCTTCGCGCAGGTCGAGTGGCCGGAGCTCTCCCTCCCAGCGCTCGAGATCCTCCCGTGTCATGGCCCGTTCCATTCCAGCTCCTCCGCCGGCCATGATCGCTCCCTCCGCCCGGGAGATGCGCGCCGCACCTGGGTGCGGCAGGCGGCCGCGCCGCCTTCGGGTCTTCACCTCAGGTACTTCTGCGCCGCGAGCGCGGCGATGGTGCCGTCGGCGACCGCCGTCGTGATCTGCCGGAAGCGCTTCGCGCGGATGTCGCCCGCGGCGTAGAGGCCGGGCACCTTCGTCTCCATCGCGTCCGTCGTCTCGACGTAGCCGCCCGGCGCGAGCGGCACGTAGGGCGCGAGGAGGTCCGTCCGCGGCGCCATGCCGACGAAGACGAAGACGCCGTCGGTGCGCAGGAGCTTCCGCTCCTTCGTCGCGAGCTCCTCGACCTCGAGGCGCTCGAGCGCGGTCTCGCCGTGGAAGCCGCGCGGCTCGTGCCCGAGGAGCACGCGGATCTTCGGGTGGGCGAGGGCCTCCTGCACGGAGGCCGGCTCGGCCTGGAAGTCGAGGAACTGGTGGACGATGGTGACGCTCCGCGCGAACTGCGTGAGGAAGAGCGACTCCTCGACGGCGGAGTTGCCGCCGCCCACGACGTGGATGTCCTTCCCCTCGAAGTACGCTCCGTCGCAGGTGGCGCAGTACGAGAGGCCGCGGCCCTTGAAGAGGTCCTCGCCCGGCACGCCGAGCGGGCGCGGCCTCGCGCCGGTCGCGACGATGACGGCGCGCGCCTCCACGGCCACCTCCTCGTCGAGCTCGAGCCGCTTCGGGCTCGCCGCGAGATCGTGGCCCGTGATCTCGACCGCGCGCCGGAGCTCCGCGCCGAAGCGCTCGGCCTGCGCCGCGAAGGCCGCGGCGAGGTCCGCGCCCTTCACGTCCTCGGGGAAGCCGGGGTAGTTGGAGACCTTGTGCGTGGTCTTCACCTGGCCGCCGGGCACGCTCTCGTCCAGCACCAGCGTGCGGAGCCGCGCGCGGGCGGCGTAGATGGCGGCGGCGAGCCCCGCGGGCCCGGCCCCGACCACGGCCACGTCGTAGCGCTCGCTCATGCGGCGCTCGCGGCGGCGGGGAGGAGCAGCATCTGCTCCGCGGCGGCCCGGAGCGCCGTCCGCTTGATGTCCTCGCCGGACATGCGGGACAGGACCTCGCGCCCGCGCAGGTAGAACAGCAGCGTGGGGCTCCCCGTGACGCCGAGCCGGGCGGCGAGCTCGCGGTTCCCCTGGCGGAAGATCTTGAGGAACCGAACCCGGCCCTCGAACAGCGCGGCCACGGCCTCGAGCTTCGGGGCGAGCGCCTCGCAGGGCGGGCACTCGGTGGAGAAGAAGTCGAGGACGACCGGGACGGCGGCGCCGAGGACCTCGCCCTCGAAGTCGCGTGCGGCGATCTCCTTCACGTGTGCGCTCATGTCGTCGCCTCAGTCGTGGCAGCCGGACACGAGCCGGGACGCCTTCGCGCAGCACTGCGCGGCCTTCTCGGGCGCGCAGCAGGTCTTGCTCCTGGGCTTCGTCAACAGCTTCATCGCGTCTCCTCGCATGCCGAGCGCGGCGGAACGCCGCGATCCTCGCCCTCGCTTGGAGCCTCCCTGCCCCGGCGCGGTTCGGCGCGAACCTTCCCCGGCCGCAGGGGCTCGATCACGAAGGGAGGGGGGACGACATGATCAACGCAGGCGCCGTCGACCGGGCCGCGCGCATCCTGGCGGGCATCGCGATACTGTCCATGACGATGGTCGGGCCGCGGTCCCTGTACGGGCTCCTGGGCGGCGTTCCGCTCGTCACCGGGCTCCTCGGCTTCTGCCCGGTCTACCAGCTCGCCGGGATCCGGACCTGCCCGCCACCCGGGGTGAACGACGAGAGGCTCACGTGACGAATCGCAGCGACGAGAAGCAGCAGGGGATCTGGCGCTCGCTCTGGCGATCGCACGCGCGCGCGGCGGCCGCCGCCCTCCTGGGCGGCGGGGCGGCCGCGGCCTACGCGCACTTCGTCGGCTGTCGCACCGGGACCTGTCCCCTCACCTCGAACGTCTGGATCGCGTCGCTCTACGGCGCCGCCCTGGGCGCGGTCCTGGGCTGGCCCGAGCGCCGGCAGGCGGGGGAGACCGCTCAGGAGCGCGCGCCGGCCGGGCGCGGGTAGAACGGACAGCGCGCCCGGATGCACTCGGCGTTCACCTCCGAGTACGTGCACGCCTCTCCGCGCCCGCCCATCTCCACGCCGAGGTGCGCCCGCGCGTACTGCACCGCGCCGAGCAGGGCGAGCCACGACGTCCGCTTGCAGCAGCGCGGGCCGCCCACCCGGGCGAGGGCGCCGAGCGCCTTCGCGGTGGCGCCGTTCGCGAGCGCCCAGCCCTCCGTGGCGAGCGGGGTCGCGCCGGTGGCGAGGCTCACGTAGATCCCCACGCCGACGGCGGCCCCGCACGCCCCCTGGAACCCGCAGAACCCGCCGCCCACCGGCTCGGAGCGCCGCCTCGCCTCCGCCACGAGCCGCGCCTTCTCGGCGGGGATCCCCCGCGCGTTGGCGTGGGCGGCGGTGAGGGCCGCGGCGACGAGGAAGTGGTGCTCGGGCCCGTGGAGCTTCAGGCTCGGGTGCCGCATGAGCGTGCGCGCGATCTGGAGCGGATCCCGGCTCTCCGTCGCGGCGCAGAAGCGCTCGATGGCGTCCTTCGCGGTGGCCGAGTGGCAGCCGTCGCAGACGAAGTGGCCCGCCCGGCAGCGCGCCGTGCTCGCGCGGGCGGCCCCGCAGCGCGCGCACGTCATCGGCTCGGCCCTGGAGAGGTACTCGAGGTCCTCGCCGCACACGAGACAGCCGGAGAAGTGCTCGCCCATGTCGCTCCTCACGCCGCGAGGCCGTAGTACCGCGCCCCGAGGCCGTAGAGCTCCACGACCGGCCGGCAGTCCGGCGCCCGCACGGAGCCGCTGCGAGCCCAGGCGAGCGCGCCGCAGCCGCCGCCGCACACGGGAGCGGCCGCGCACCCCTCGCAGGCGGGGATGGTGAGGGCGCTCCGCCCGCGCCAGGCCTCGATGGCGCCGGCGTCGCGGGCGATCTCGGGATGGAAGCTCCCGAGGACGTGGCGAGGATGGCCCACCGTGGCGGTGCAGCCGTAGAGCTTGCCGTCCGGGCCGAAGGCCCATTCCTTCTTCGTCGCCGGGCAGGCGTCGAAGCTCGGCGCGGGCAGCTCGCCGGATCGGGCGAGGTGGCCGATGCCGTGGAAGCGCGGCTCGTGGAAGCGGCGCAGGACGGGGTGCGCCTCCGCGAGCTGGAGGAAGCGAGACCACAGCTCGAGCCGGCCGAGGAGCTCGTCCGGCCGCTGCCGGCTGGCGCAGCCGAACAGCTCGTAGTTCCGCCCCACCTGCGTCTTGAATGCCGAGGGCGGAAGATCGAGCCAGCCCTGCGAGGCGGCGAGCTCGGCGAGGGCGGGGAGCGCGTCGAGGTTCCCGCGGTCCGCGACCACGCGCAGGTTCACCGGGATCCGCGCCGCGACGAGCCCGTCGACGGCGGCCACGACCCGGTCGAACGTGCCGGCGCCGCTCGCGTGCGGGCGCCGGCGATCGTGCACCGGCTTCGGCCCGTCGAGCGTCACCTGGACCTCCTTCACGGGCCCATCGGCGAGGAGCGGGAGGAACGCCGCGAGATCGTGGCCGTTCGTCACGACGGCCACCTCCATCCCGCGCTCGCGGGCGCCGCGGAGGAAGCGGCCGATCCGATCGCGGTGCGCCGGCGTGTCCCGGAGCGGCTCGCCCCCGAAGAGCGTCAGGTACGGCCGCGGCTGTTCGCCGGCGTGGTAGCGGTCCACGTAGGCGAAGAACGCCTCGACGACCTCGGGCGCGACGAGGCCGCCGCCGGAGGGATCGAACGCCTCCTGGTAGCAGTACGTGCAGGCGAGGTTGCAGCCGAAGGTCGGCACCACCACGAGCTGCGCCGGCGATCGCGCCGCCTCGGCGGCCCACTCCGCGATCGCCTCTTCACGGAGGGTCCCGTCCTCCTCGTCCCCGTCCACGACGAAGCGCGCGGCGCGGAGCGCCTCCTCCGGCAGGGACGCGGGCAGCGCGCCGCCCGAGGCGAGGCTGCGCAGCGCCGCCGCCTCGGCCCCGCCCAGGAGGGCGGCCTGGCCCGAGAGCGGCTGCACGAGGAGCACGCGATCCGAGCCGTCGACGGGCGCGAGGATGGCGGAGCGGGAGAGGCGCACGCGAGGTCCGGGGGCGGGCTACCGCCGCCCCTCGAGCGTGACGGAGAGCACCCGGACGCCGCCGCGCTCGTAGGGCTCCGTGCGGCGGACCACCCGGACCTCGGCGAAGCCCGCGGCCCCCGCCGCGGCGAGGTACTCGGCCTCGGGGATGGCGCCGCCGTAGCAGGCCGCCCACGCGACGGGATCGCGGCGCACCTCCTCGGGGAGCGCCGCCTCGGACACCACGTCGGACACGACGAAGCGTCCGCCGGGCCGGAGGAGCCTGTGGATCTCGCGGTACACCGCCGCCTTGTCGGGCGCGTGGTTGATGGCGCAGTTCGAGACCACGACGTCGAGGCGGCCGCCGGGGAGCGGCACGGCAGCGAGCTCGCCGCGGACGAAGAAGACCCGGCGCAGCCCGACGGCGCGCGCGCGGGCCTCGGCGAGCATCGCTTCGTTCGAGTCCACGCCGACGGCGAGGCCCAGCGGGCCGACCCGCTCGGCGGCGCGGAGCACGTCGCCGCCCCGGCCGCAGCCGAGATCGAGGACCGTCTCGCCCTCCCGCGGCGCGGCGACGTCGAGGGCGCCGCCGCACGAGAGCGCCCCCGCCGCGGCCGCGAGCGGCGTGTAGCGCGCCTCGAGCGCGCGCTTCAGCGGAGAAGGGCGGGGAAGGTCCACAGGGTCGGGCATCGTCGAGCCTCGCCTCTTCGGAGCCGGCGCGCGCCCCGAGGATTCGTTCGGGCGCCGCGGAGCCGACCGCGATCTCGACCGCGATCTCGACCGCGACCTCGACCTCGACCTCGACCTCGACCTCGACCCCGAACTCGACCGCGACCCGGACCGCGACCCGCCACGGACACACCTCGCCCTGCCGAGAGCGCACCGTCCGGCTTGCCCCTCGCCACGCACTCGCCGTACGGTGTCGCCATGCGCCCGACCCGCCCTTGCTTCGCGCTCGCCACCGTCATCGCCATGGCTCCCGCCGCCGGCGGCTGCGCCAGCTCGAAGCCCACCGCCTCGGAGAGGCCGGCCCCGAATGCGCGCGTCCTCCGCCTCCACGGCGCCGCCAGCGTCGTAGACAGCCTCGTCGCGCCGCACGCCGCCGCGGTGGAGAAGGCGACCGGCGTGAAGCTCGCGGTGGACCGGAGCAACGCCGGGAAGGGGCTCAAGGACCTCGTGGAGGGGAAGTGCGATCTCGCGCTCGCGTCGGCCTCGCTCGAGGCGACGCTGGCGGCGGCCCGCACCGCGGGCCTGTCCGCCCCCGCGCCGGACCTCCGCATGCACGTCGCCGCCACCTCGGAGGTGGTGTTCATCGTCCATCCCTCGAACCCGGTGCGCCGCCTGACCTGGGAGCAGATCCGCGACATCCACACCGGGAAGATCTCGACGTGGAAGGAGGTCGGCGGGCGCGACGAGCCCATCGCCGTCATCACCGACGCGGCCGCGAGCGCGACGCGCGGGCTCATCAAGCAGGTCGTGCTCGGCGGCGCGGAGTACGCCCCGGCGGCCCGGGCCGTGGCGGCCGTGGCCGAGGTGAACGAGGAGGTGGCCCGGAACCCGGCCGCCATCGGCGGCCTCGGGCGGGAGTTCGTCGACCCGGCGCGCGTGGCCGTGGTCGAGACGAAGAAGATCGAGCGCCCGCTCGCCTTCGTGAGCGTGGGCGAGCCGAGCGGCGACGCGGCGCGCGTCATCGAGGCGTTCCGGACGCAGGCGAAGCGCTGATCGCGCGGCCGCCCTCGTCTCGCGCGCGCCGGCCTCCAATCCTCCGCGCGCGGCACGGGGAGGACGCCTTCCTGGCCGGATTCACCACCTGGGCCGGCACGGCCACGGCGGCGTCCCGATGGGGGGGCCCATCAAAGCGCCAGCGCATCCGGCCCTCGCTCGACGGGAGCTACGAGGCGCTCTTCCACGCGCTGGGCATCCCGCGCTTCGCGATCGACCTGAGGTCGCTCGGGGAGGCGGCGGGCTCGCTGCGGGAGCCGCGCCCGGAGCGCGCCATCAGGGCGGTCCATGCGCCCGCCCCGCAGCGGCGGGGCGAGTACCTGGCCGCGAGCCTGCCCTCCCAGTTCGACCTCGCCATCCACATCGACATCACGACCGCGGTCGAGCCGCTCGACCCCGCGCCGGCTCGGGATGGCCGCGAGCCGCCGGGGACCTATCCAACGGGGATGTGAGGGGAAACGGCGTCGAGGGGAGCGCGCGTCGACCTCGACGCCGACCCCGACCTCGACCTCGACCTCGACCCCGACCCCGACCCCGACCCCGACCTCGACCTCGACCTCGACCCCGACCCCGACCTCGACCTCGACCTCGACCCCGACCCCGACCCCGGCCTCGACCCCGACCTCGACCCCCACCTCTACCCGGCGTTCGAGACCTCGACCTCGACCGGCGTTCGAGACCTCGTCGCGTCGAAAGCGCGTCCCCGATGGGTCGGAGAGGCCCTTGCACTGCAGGCAAACCGGCGGGGGCGTGATTACCGTGCGTTCGGGCGGGGACAGGAAGGAAGCCCGACATGCCTCAGATCGACATCGACATTCTCGCGCCGTTCGCGGCGAAATTCATGGAAGGAACCACCCTCACCCCGGCGGAGCGCGCGGAGGTCATCCGCATGGCGCAGGGGTTTGCGTGCAAGGACTCCGCGGCGGCGGCCAACGTCTCGCCGGAGACCATCCGGGCGCGCCGCAAGCGCATCTACCGGAAGATCGACATCGGCGGATCCGGTGAGCTCATCTCGCGGCTGCTCGCGCTGTCGCTGCGCATGCTCGCCGACGGGACGCGCCTCGAGACGACGCGGCCGGCCGCGACGCCACAGCAGGCGGGCTCACCCGAGGCCCCGATGGCCGTCGCCCGCTAGCCTCGGCCCGGAAGGTCCACAGCTCCAGCTAGGCGTCTCGCCGCCCCGCGCCCGCGGCGCGGGACTGCGGAACGGTCGTCCCATCGAGGGTTGGCGTCCCGGCTCGCGGGGGTTCCGCGCTGCCGGGCTGCGCCGTGGCGCCCTTCTCCGCGAGGAGCGGGAAAAGGAGCTCGAACGTCGCGCCCTTCCCCGGCTCGCTCTCGACGCGGATGGCGCCGGCGTGCTGCTTCATGATGCCGTAGGCGATGGCGAGGCCGAGGCCGGTCCCCTTGTCCACCTCCTTCGTGGTGAAGAAGGGCTCGAAGACGCGCGGCCTCACCTCCGGCGCGATCCCCATGCCGGTGTCCGCCACCGCCACGCGCACGTAGGAGCCGGGGCCCTCGAGGCCTGCCCGGCGCGCCGCCTCGGCGTCGAGGTCTGCGCGGTCGACGGAGACGGTGACGCGCCCGCCGTTCGGCATGGCGTCGCGGGCGTTCGTGACGAGGTTCACGAGCACCTGCTCGAGCTGGAGCGGCTCCACCAGCGCCGCGAGCGACACGGTGGGGAGCGAGGTGCGAAGGTCCACGTCGGCCTCGAGGAGCGAGCGCAGGAGCGGCTCGGTGCTCCGCACGACGTCCACGATGTCGGCAGGCTCCGGCGCGACGAGCCTCTGGCGGCTGAAGGCGAGGAGGCTGCGGGTCAAGGTAGAGCCGCGGTCGGCGCCCGCCAGGATCTCGTCCAGGTCGGAGAGGTGCGGATCTCCCGCGGGCAGCTCCCTGCGTATCTGCGCCGCGTAGCCCTTGATGCTGGCGAGGATGTTGTTGAACCCGTGGGCGACGCCGCTCGCGAGCTCGCCGACGGCTTGCATCTTCTGCGCCTGCCGCAGCTGCTCCTCGAGCTGCCGCTCCGTGGTGACGTCCACGCCCGAGACGAGCAGCCCTGCAGGGCCGCCCGGGTGGCTCGGCATCGGCGTCAGGTACCAGGACACGATGCGGCGCTCGCCGGAGGGCCGGACCACGCCGTGCTCCAGGGCGAGCACGCGATCGGACCGGGAGAGGGGCGCGAGCTCCCGGGCCACGCGCTGCCGATCGGGCGGCTCGACGAAGCTCGCGACCCAGCCCTTGCCCACCACGTCCGCCACGGGGCGCGCCAGGATCTCGGCGCCCTTCCTGTTCACGAGCGAGACGTTCCCGCGCGCGTCGAGGAGCACGACGGCGACCTCGGCGACGTCGAGGTACCGCTGCGCGGTGTCGCGCTGGCGGCGCAGCGCCCGCTCGCTGCGGCGTATCGCCTGCAGCGGCAGGGTGCGGAGCATCTGGAACGCGAGGAACGCGACCGGGAGGAGCACGAGCACGAAGAGCACGGTGTGGAAGACGAGCGGCTGGGCAGAGCGGGAGATCTCGATGGAGCCGACCCGCACCCCTGCGTCGAGCAACGGGAGCGAGCGGGTGATCCACGGCCCGGGGAGCCGATCGACGCTCTCCGCCAGGACGGCGCCGTCGAGGTCGACGAGGCGGCGGACCTCCGGGACCCCCTTGCGCGGGCGGCGGGCGAGGTACTCCGAGAGCCTCGCCTGCTCGAAGCGCCAGAAGTCGGGATTCGCCGTGACGATGCGGGTGATGAGCTGCGCGTTGAGCTCGGCCTCGGCCTCCACCGTCGCGGCCTCGCGCTGGTACGACAGCGAGAAGTAGATCGCGGGCGGCAGGATCGAGGCCGCGGCGGCGAGGACGCCCGCCGTGACCGACACCATCCGAGCGACCTGGCGGTCCGCGGGCATCGCGCCTCACTCGTGCGGCGGGAGCGGCAGCGGGAGGTTCCCCGTGTCCTCGAGGATCTTGCGGGCCTGCGCCGAGCCGAGGAAGGCGAGGAAGCGGCGGACGGCGGGCCTGGGCGGGGCGCGGAACACGATCTGCAGCCTCTTCTCGAGCGGGTACGCCCCGGAGGCGAGGTTCGCCAGCGTCGGCGCGACGTCGTTCCAGGCGAGCGGCTCGAGCTTCTCGCGCTCCGCGAGGATCTGGGTGAGGGAGGAGGGCGCGAGCGCTCCGGGCGTCCGCGCCGCCATCTCGTCGCACTCCTGGTTGGTCGCGGCCATGAGCATGCCCTCGCGGGCGAACGCCGCCTCGACCGCCGCCGCCATCTCCGGCGAGATGGCGCGGAGGAGCAGGTTGTCGGAGTCCACCTTCGGCCGGAGGATGAGGCGGACGCGCTCTCCGCCCGGCCACGCGGCGAGCTCCCCGCGGTAGATGCGGACCGCGTCGTCGGCCGTGATCCCGGACACGCCCGAGCGCGGCCCGGCCACGAAGACGAACGGGGTGCGCGCATACGGCAGGGCGACGAGGCCGAGCGCCTTCTCCTGCGGCTCGAGGTCGCGGCCCAGGAAGCCGAGGTCGAGGGCGCCGTGCGCCACGGCCTGGACCGCTCCGCTGGTGCCGAGGCTCGGGACGACCTCGAGGCGGTCGCCGGGGCTCGCCCGCGCGAACGCCGCGGCGAGCCGGCGCATGGCGCCGAGCGCCGAGCCTGTGCCGCTCGCGCGGAGGGGGTCGTCCGCCCGCGCGCCCGGCGAGAAGGCGAGTGAGGCGATGGCGACGGCCGGGACGAGGTTCCGGATGTGGCGGGTCGCCAAGGGATCGCCTTCGGTGCCTTTCGCGGTGCCGAACCGCGACCAACGGCCGGCAGAAAACGGATGCTGTCACAGGCGGGGGCGCAGCGCCAACGGCTCGAGCACGACGGCGCCGCCTCGCCCGGCCGCCCGCGCTCGCGCCGGTGAGGGGCCGCTCCCGTGGGTGCGACACGGCCCGACCGGGCCGACTGCCCTCGGCCGGCCCTCGCTAGGATAGCTCTCACTCTCACTCCGAGCGGAGGCCTCCATGTCGAAGCTCGAGGTCAACGGGACGTTGCACGAGGTCGACGCGCCGCCGGACATGCCGCTCCTGTGGGTGCTGCGCGATCTCCTCGGCTACACGGGCGTGAAGTTCGGCTGCGGGATGGCCCAGTGCGGCGCCTGCACGGTGCACCTCGACGGCGAGGCGGTGCGCTCCTGCATGACGCCGCTCTCCGCCGCC
>DATDDC010000102.1:0-4882 GCA_036523995.1 Anaeromyxobacter sp. | reverse complement strand
CCCCGGGCGGCGGCGGCGAGCGCGTCGGAGAGCGTCCCCATGCCCCCGCGCACGTACCCCCACACGCCGCGCGCGCCGTTCCTCTCGCCCATGACGTGGTGGAAGACCACGTACGCGGTGCCGGGGGTCGAGGGCGACGCCCACGCGCCGATGATGGCGTCCGTGGCGAGCGTCGCCTTGAGCGCGTCCGACTCGAACCAGCGATCGAGCACCGCCCGCGCCGGCGCCGTGAGGATCTCCACCGCCGCGGGGCCGTCCCGGCCGAGCGCGAGGAGGCGCCGGCCGGTGCGCAGGAGCCGGAGGAGATCGAGCGGGCGCCGCGAGAACGGGTCCGGCGGCGTCTCGAGGAGCGTCGGCTCGATGGCGCGCGCGATCCGCTCGAGCATGGCCTCGGAGCGAGGGAGCCGCTCGGCGTCTCGCGGGGAGAGCTTCGCCACCTCGCGGCGGTTCAGCTCCGGATCCGGGCCGAGGAGGAGGTGGCGCCCGTCGGGGAACGGCGTGAACGAGGAGGGGTTCCGCTCCAGCACCGCGTAGCCGTGCCGCGCCAGCTCGAGGTCGCGCACGATCTCGGGCCGGAACAGCGAGACGACGTAGGCGGCGGTGGAGACCCGGAAGCCGGGCCAGGTCTCCTCGGTGGTGCAGGCCCCGCCCACCCGGTCGCGCGCCTCGAGGACGAGGACGCGGTCGCCGGCGCGGGCGAGGTAGGCGGCGAGGACGAGGCCGTTGTGGCCTCCTCCCACCACGATGTCGTCCCACTCGCGCACGCGGGGAGCCTAGGCGAGCGGCGGTGCGCGCGCCGCCCACGGGCGCGCGGCCTCGAGCTGGCCGGCGAGCCGGAAGAGCGCCGCCTCGCCGCCGAAGCGGCCCACGAACTGGATCCCCACGGGGAGGCCCGCCTCGGTGGCGTCGAGGGGCAGGGTCATGGCGGGCTGCCCGGTCTCGTTCCAGAGCATGGTGTTCCCCGTCGCCTCGAAGGAGCGCCCTCCCACCTCGTCGAACATGCGCTCGAGCAGCGCACGAGAGCGGAGCGAGGCGACGACGCGCATGGAGAGGCGCTCGACGGCCGTCGTGGCCAGGGCGCCGAGGCGGAGGGGAGGGTGCGCCATGGTGGGCGTGACGAGGACGTCGTACCCCTCGAAGAACTCGGCCATGGTCCGGGCCGCCCGGGCCATCTCGCGCTTCGCCAGGTCGAAGTCCCGCGCGCGGAGCAGACGCCCGCCGGCGGCGAGCGCCCAGGTCTCGGTCTCGAGGAGCGCGGGGGACGCCTTCCGGCCCGTGGCGGCCGCCGCCGCGTCGACGTCGCCCGCGACGCTCGCCGCGACGACCACGAGATAGGCGCGGACGAGCGCGTCGCGGGAGAAGACGGGGCGCGCGTCCACCACCTCGTGGCCGAGGTCGGCGAGGAGACGCGCGGCGCGCTCCACCGCGGCGCGGCAGTCCGGAGCGGTGGTGCGGCCGAAGAGCGAGCCGTCCGTCACCGCGACCCGCAGCTGGCCGGGCGGCGCGCCCACCTCGGCGAGGAACGGCCGCGCCGGCGAGGCGAGGCCGTAGGGATCGCCGGCGGCCGGCCCGGCGATGACGTCGAGGAGCGCGGCCGAGTCGCGGACGGAGCGGGTGACGACGCCCTCGCTGCTGAGGCCGTGCCAGGCCTCGCCGAGCGGCGGGCCGACGGGCACGCGGCCGCGGCTGGGCTTGAGCGCGAACGCGCCGCAGGCGGAGGCGGGGATGCGGAGCGAGCCGCCCCCGTCGTTTCCGTGCGCGGCGGGGACGATGGCTGCGGCGACCGCGGCTGCGCTGCCGCCGGAGGAGCCGCCCGCGCTCCGGGTCGGGTCCCAGGGGTTGCGCGTGGGACCGCGCCAGCGCGGCTCGGTCGTGCCCAGGATGCCGAGCTCCGAGGCGTTGGTCTGGCCGAAGGTGACGAGGCCGGCGTCGTGGAGACGGCGCACCACGGTGGCGTCCTCGTCCGGGACGAAGCCCTCGAGCAGCCGGGAGGAGCTCGTGAGCGGATGGCCCTTCCACGCGGCGAGGTGGTCCTTGAGGAGGAACGGCACGCCCGAGAGCGAGCCCTCGGGGAGCGGCCCCTGCGCTCGCGCCCGCGCCTCGTCGTCGTAGCGCGCCACGATGGCGTTCAGGCGCGGGTTGCGCGCGTCGGCGCGCTCGATGGCCGCCTCGAGCAGCTCGGCGGCGCTCATCTCGCGGCGCGCCACGAGCTCGCCGAGGGCGAGCGCGTCGAGCCGGTCGTATTCCGGGAAGCGCACGGTCCCCTCCAGGAGCGCTATTGCTTGAGCTGGCGGTGCGCGGTCTCCTCGTCGAAGCCGTGCGCGATCACGAAGTGATAGATGGCGTAGGGCTCGTCGCCGCCCCCGCCGATGAGCTCGAAGAGGAACTGGCCCTGCTCCCCGTCCGGATCCGGCAGCGCCTGGACGAAGAGCAGATCGCGCGTCTCGATGACGAGCTCGGCGAGGAGCTGCTTCCCGCGCAGGAGCTGGACCGTGGGGACGCGCTCCTCGTCCTCCTCCAGGTGCCAGTGCAGGTCGTCCGCGTCGTACATGAAGCTGTCCGGCGTGCCCGCGCGCAGGATGCAGTTCGCGTGGCGGCGGAGCCAGCGCCAGAAGCGATCGAAGGAGAGCGTGGCGCCGGTCTCGACGGTGACGGGCATGGGTGTGAATATAGCGCGGGGTCACCGAGGGAGGAGCACCATGAGATCATCGAGGCTCGCCGCGCTCCTGGCGTCCGCGTGCGCGTCGCTGTCGTGCGCGACGTTGGGCGAGCCGGCCTCGGCGGGACCGCCGCCGTTCACGGGCGTGAAGAAGATCGCGCTCGTGCGGGTCCGGGCCGAGCGCGACGGCGCCCGCCCCAGGGACGTCCTCGACGCGCTCGCGGAGAGCCTCGTCTCGCGGGGCTACGAGGTGAGCCGGATCGAGGTCGGGCCGAGCCCCCCGGCCGAGCTCCGCGGCGTGGAGCGCCTCTACGCCCGCATCGACGGGTACATCGCCTCGGCGCAGCCCCGCCCTCGCTTCGGCCGCCGCGTGGAACCGGCGGGCGCCGACGCGGGGGAGGTGATGCGCTCGCTCGGCGTCGACGCGGTCGCGATGTACCACCGCTTCGACGATCGGCTGCTCATGCCGCCTCCGGACGTGCTGGGAGGGAGCCTCTTTCCCGCGCGGCCCGATCAGCCCGGGCTGCGCCGGCCGGCGGGCGCCCTCTCGCTCGCGGATCGCTCGGGCAGCGCGACCTGGTTCGCCTGGGGAGCGCCCGGCGCCGAGCTCGATCCCACCCAGCCCGTGAACGCCGCCGAGGCGATCGACATGCTGCTCCGGGCGCTCGCCGGCGAGCCGGAGGAGGGATAGCGCCGCGGCCTTGCCGCCGCGGCCGTCAGCCGGCGCGGGCCGCCAGCGGCACGGGCTGCGTGAGCGTCGTGAAGGACGTCACGGCGCCGTCGCGCAGGTAGAGGCGCGGCACGCGCGCCGCCACGCCGGCGAGGATCTCCCAGGAGATGGTGTCCGCGAGCGTGGCCAGCTCGTCCGCGTCCACGCGCTCCTCGCCGTCGCGCCCGATGAGGGTGGCGACGTCGCCGGGCTCCACGCCGGCCACGGCGGTGGCGTCCACCATGCACATGTCCATGGCCACCCGGCCCACCACGGGAGCGCGCCGCCCGCGGAGGAGCACGTGCGAGCGGTTGCCGAAGATGCGCCGGTAGCCGTCGCCGTAGCCGCACATGACGAGGGCGATGCGCGAGGGCCGGGCCGCCGCCCAGGTCCGCCCGTATCCCACGGTGGCGCCGCGCTCGACGTCCATCACGCGGGCGACGCGCGCGCGGAGCGACATCACCGGGCGCAGCTCCGCGTCGGTGCCGCACCACGGCGCCGGCCGGTAGCCGTACATGGAGAGCCCGATGCGCACCGCGTCGAGCGCCATCTCCTTGTCGAGGAGCACGCTCGCGGATGCGGAGCAGTGCCGCTCCTTCACGAAGGGCAGCCGCGCCGACACCTGGCGCAGCACCTCGAACTGCGCCCGCGTGAAGCGCTGGTCGCCCTCCTCCGCGGCGGCGAAGTGCGTGAAGAGGCCCTCCACCTCGATGCCCGGCGCCTCGCGCGCCCGCTGCGCCAGCGCCACGAGCGCGTCCGGCGCGAGGCCCTGCCGGTTGAGGCCGGACTCGAGCTCGAGGTGGATGGGAACCGTCGTCCCCGCGCGCCGCGCCGCCGCCGCGAGCGCCTCGACGACGTCCCAGGACGCGACCGTGGGCCGGAGCCGGAGCGCCGCCACGCGCTCCGCGTCGGAGGGCGGCGTGTGGGCGAGGAGGAGGATGGGCGCGTCGATCCCGGCGCGCCGGAGCTCCTCGGCCTCGTCGGCGCAGATGACCGCGAGCCCGTGCGCGCCCGCCTCGAGCGCCGCCCCGCCGCACGCCACGGCGCCGTGGCCGTAGGCGTTCGCCTTCACGACCGCCCAGACCCGCGCCGGCGAGGCGCGCGCGGCGAGGAGCCGGACGTTGTTCGCGAGGGCATCGAGGTCGATCTCCGCCCACGCCGGGCGGCCGCCCCACTGCGAGGGGGGGAAGGGCATGGCGGGCATCTTAGCGGGGATCGGGCAGATGGGCAGGGGCGGGGCGGTTGCTGGCGTAGCGCCCGGTGCTGTTCCGGCTCGTTCAGCGGTGCTCGCGGCCGTGGAAGGGGGCCGGGCAGCGGCTTTGGGCCGACGCGAGGCAGCACGAGAGCGCCCCTGAAGACACGGCGGGCCGCACGTACGGGGTGCTGATCGTCGCGCCGGATCGATCGCGAGCGGGGACCGGCGCGAGCGAGTCCGGATGAGTTCGCTGGATTCACGGATAGCAACATGATTGGGCGGATATCGTCACTGGACGGGCGTCGAGAGGAGACCGCTG
>DATDDC010000101.1:0-4570 GCA_036523995.1 Anaeromyxobacter sp. | reverse complement strand
GAGCGCGTCTCGCTCGGCCCCGGCGAGCGGCGTCAGGTCCGGGTGGTCGCGATGGCGGGCGGCCTCGGGCCGGGGCGCGTGCGGGGCGAGCTCTCCGCGGGCGTGAGCCGCGGCGGCGCGCTCGTGGAGACGCGCAGGCAGGAGGTCGCCCTCGTCGTGCCGGAGGCGCCGTGAAGCTCGCCATCGTGGGGCTCGCGGCGGCGATCGGCACCCTCATCGCCGGGACCGTCTGGATCGCCTTCCGACTGCGGGAGGAGACGGTGGTCTCGAACCCGTACGAGGAGGGGCTGAGGCTCGTCGGGAAGGAGGCCGGCGGGCCGGCGGCGGGCCGCGGCTGCGATCTCGGATCGGCGCCCTGCGCCCGCCCGCTCCCAGGCGGCGGCGAGGTGAGGCTCGAGCTGGGCCCGCGGCCGCTCGTTACGATGAAGGAGCTCGCGGTTCGCGTGGAGCTGGGCCCCGGTGCGGGCGCGGCGGACGGAGGAGCGAGCGTGATCGTGTCCTTCTCCATGCCCGGGATGAACATGGGCGAGAACCGCTCCCGCCTCGCGGCGACCGCCCCCGGGCGGTTCGAGGGGAAGGCCGTGCTGGTCCGCTGCCCGAGCGGCGGCCGGCAGTGGCTCGCCGACGTGGAGGTCGCCTCGCCCGGCGCCCCGGCGCGCTCGGCGCGGTTCTCCCTCACGGTCGCGGAGTGAACGTGTCCGGCCCCGTCGCCCTGGCGTTCGTGGCGGGCTTCCTCGGGAGCTTCGGCCACTGCGTGGGGATGTGCGGGCCGCTCGTCGGCGCGCTCGCCCTCGCCGCCGCGCCGCTCGGGCCGCGCCGCTCGCTCGGGGGCCAGCTCGCCTATCACGCCGGCCGGGTCACGACCTACGCGCTCGTCGGCGCGGCCATGGGGATCACCGGGTCGTTCGTGAACGTCGCCGGGCGGCTCGCCGGGCTCCAGCAGGTCGTCGCCGTCGCGGCCGGCGCCGTCATGGTCGTCGTGGGCCTCGGAGCGGCGGGGGTGACGGAGACGCTGCGCCGCTTCGAGGCGCGCGCCTCGGGAAAGGTGCTCGGGCTCGTCCGCCGCGTCTTCTCGGGCGGCGGCGCCGGGCGGCTCTACCCGACCGGCCTCGCCCTCGGCCTCCTCCCGTGCGGCTTCTCGTGGACCGCGTTCCTCGCGGCCGCCGGGACGGGGAGCGGCGTCGAGGGGCTCCTCCTCGCCCTGGCGTTCGGGCTCGGAACCGTGCCGGCCCTGCTCGTCGTCGGCGCGGCCGGGGCGGCCATCGGCGCGCAGGCGCGCGGCCTCCTCGCGAGGCTCGGCGGGATCCTCGTGGCGCTGCTCGGGGTCTTCTTCGTCCTGCGCGGCCTGGGGGTCCCGCTCCCGTGACCGCTCCGGCCCGGCGCGCGGCGGCGCTCCGCTGCGATCACTGCCTCACCGAGTTCCCGGGGCGGGAGGCCGTGCTCGAGGTGTTCGGCGGCGTGGAGCACGTCTTCTGCTGCCACGGCTGCCTCGGCGTCTTCCGCCTCGTCCACGTGGAGGGGCTGGGGAGCTACTACGAGACGCGGCGCTGGGACGGGCCCGGCGCCCCCGTGGGCGCGGAGCGCGGAGCGCTCGACCTCGCCGCCTTCCAGGAGGCGGTGCAGGACGGCGAGGGCGCGGCGACCCTCCAGCTCTACGTGGACGGGATCCGCTGCGCGTCGTGCGTGTGGCTCGTCGAGCGGGTGCTCGCGAGGATGCCCGGCGTCTCCTCCGCGCGCGTGAGCTACGCGACGCACCGCGCCCGCATCCGCTGGGATCCCGGGCGCGCCTCCCTCGCGGAGGTCCTCGGCCGCATCCGCGCCGCCGGATACGAGCCGAAGCCCTGGTCGGAGGGGGCCGGCGACGCCGCGCGCCGGGCGGAGGCGAAGGATCTCCTCATCCGCCTCGGCACGGCCGCGTTCCTCGCCTCTCAGCTCATGATCTACCAGGCGGCGCTCTACGCCGGGTACTTCCAGGGGATCGACGCGGCCACGCGGAAGCTCCTGGAGTGGATCGCCCTCGGGCTGACGCTGCCGGTGTACCTCTACTGCGGCGCGCCGTTCCTCTCCGGGACGGTGCGCGGGCTCCGGCGCCGCTCCCTCGGCATGGACGCGCTCGTCGCCGTCGGCGCGGGCGCGGCCCTCGTGTACTCCGTGTGGCAGATGCTGCGCGGCGGCGAGGTCTACTTCGACACCGCGGCCATGATCCCGACGCTCGTGCTCGTCGGCCGGTACGTCGAGGCCGCCGCCAAGGGGAGGGCGTCCGAGGCGGTGGCGCGCCTCGCCCGCCTCGCGCCGCGAGAGGCCCGGAGGCTCGTGCACGGCGAGGGCGGCCGCGACGAGCGCGAGACGGTGCCCGTGTCCCGCGTCGCGGCGGGGGACCGGATCGAGATCGTGCCCGGGGAGCGCGTGCCGCTCGACGGCGTCGTCCTCGAGGGCGCCTCGGAGGTGGACGAGTCGCTCGTCACGGGCGAGGCGCGGCCCATCGCCAAGGCGCCCGGCTCCGCCGTCATCGGCGGCTCGGTGAACCAGCACGGCGCGCTCGTCGTCCGGGTGACGCGCACGGCGAAGGAGGGCGTCCTCGCCGGCATCGTGCGCGCCGTGGAGGAGGCGCAGGAGTCGAGGCCGCGCATCCAGGCCGTGGCGGATCGCGTCGTGGGGATCTTCGTCCCGGCCATGCTGGCGCTGGCCGCGGGCACGGTCGCCTTCTGGCTCGCGCGCGGAGCGCCGCTCGAGCGGGCCCTCATGACCGGCATCTCGGTCGTGGTGATCGCGTGCCCCTGTGCGCTGGGCCTCGCCACGCCCATCGCGGTCGTCGTGGCGACCGGGCTCGCCACCTCGCGCGGGCTCCTCGTCCGGCGCGGCCACGTCCTCGAGCGGGCGGCGCGCGCGACGAACGTCCTCCTCGACAAGACCGGCACGGTGACGAGGGGAAGGCCCGTGCTTCGGGAAGTGATTCCGCTCGGCGCGAGGATGGAGGCCGGCGCGGCGCTGGCGCTCGCCGCCGCGGTGGAGCGCCGGAGCGAGCACCACGTGGGGCGGGCCATCGCGGAGGCGGCGCGCGGCGTGGAGGCGGCGGAGCTGCAGGTCGGCGGGTTCCGGGCGATACCGGGGCGCGGAGTGGTCGCGGAGGCGCGCGTCCTCGTGCCGCCGCAGCTCCCGAACGCCATCCCGACCCCGACCCCGACCCCGACCTCGACCGCGACCCCGCCCCCGACCTCGACCGCGACCGCGACCTCGACCTCGACCCCAGCCTCGACCGCGACCGCGACCCCGACCCCGACCTCGAGCGCGATCTCGACCGCGACCGTCCTCGTCGGCAACCGCGCGCTCCTCGCGGAGCACGGCGTCGCGCTCCCGGCCGAGGCAGACGAGCGCGCCTCCGCGCTCGAGGCCCGCGGCGAGACGGTGGCGTTCCTGGCGGCGGGCGGCGAGGTGGTCGCGCTCTTCTGCATCGCCGATCCCGTCCGCGAGGAGGCCGGCGAGGCCATCGCCGCGCTCCGGCGCGCCGGGCTCGAGGTCGCCCTCGTGAGCGGCGACGCGAAGGCGACGACGGCGGCGGTCGCAGCCGGGCTCGGCGTCGAGGCCGTGGCCCAGGCGAGCCCCGTCGAGAAGCGCGCGCACGTGGCACGCCTACAAGAGTCCGGGCGCAGGGTCCTGTTCGTCGGGGACGGCATCAACGACGCGCCCGCGCTCACGCAGGCGGAGGTGGGCGTCGCCATGGGGCGCGGGACCGACGTCACGCTCGAGAGCGCCGACGCCGTCCTCGTGCGCGACGACCTCCGGCTCGTCCCGGACCTCGTCCGGCTCTCGCGCCGGACCTACCGCATCATCGCGCAGAACGTCTTCTGGGCCTTCTTCTACAACGCGGTGGCCATCCCGCTCGCCATGGCGGGCCTGCTCCATCCCATCGTCGCCGCCGCGGCGATGGCCGCGTCCTCGCTGTTCGTGGTGGGAAACTCGCTGCGCCTCCGGCGGACGTTCGAGTAGAGTCGCGCGCCGAGGGGGCGCCGAACCTGTACCTGCACCTCGACCGGCCGGCGGAGGTCGCGGGGATCCTGGGGCTCCGCCGCCGCGGGGACAGCCTGGGGCTGCGCGTGGACGATCCCGGCGCCCTGCGGCGCGCCCTCACCGAGCGGCGGCCGGAGCTCGCGCCTCCGCCACGCGGCCGTCCAGGTAGCCCTGCCCCGGCTCCTTGAGCAGCGAGCGGACGAAGTTCAGCCGCGATAGATCACCGAAGGTGAAGAGCCGGTAGTTGAGCGGCTCGCCGGGGGCGAGGCGGGCGGCGATCTCCCGCGTCGTCGCACCGGCCCGGGAGAGCGCGAGCGCCTTCTCCCGCATCTCCGAGACGAAGCGGAGCTTCCGCTCGAGCGCGGCCACGCCGTCCTCGAGGGGTCCCCGGTGGCCGCAGAAGACGACGCGCGGCCGGAGCGCCAGCGCGCGCTCCAGCGACGCGACGAGGTCCGCGCCGTTCTCGAACGGCCGCGCCAGCCGCACCTGCGAGCCGAGGTAGAGGTCGCCCGCGAAGAGCCACCCGCGCTCCGGCTCGTGGAAGCAGACGTGATCGCTGGAG
>DATDDC010000100.1:0-1889 GCA_036523995.1 Anaeromyxobacter sp. | reverse complement strand
GCTCAAGAAGCCGGACAAGGTGAAGCCCCTCAAGGCCGTCGGGCGCGGCGGCTCGGGTGGCACCGTCTCGGCGCTGCGGCCCCAGCAAGTCGCGAAGCAGGCGCCCTGTCTGGCGGAGTGCCCCGCGGGCAACGACATCCGCCGCTGGCTCAACACCATCTCGCAGCACACCAAGGTCGGCAAGGCGCTCGACGACGCCCTCGACTCGGCGTTCCAGACGCTCGCCGCCACGAACCCCATGCCCGCGGTGCTGGGGCGCGTGTGCCCGCACCCGTGCGAGGGGAGCTGCAACCGCAAGGACAAGGACGCCTCGGTGGGCATCAACTCCGTGGAGCGGTTCCTCGGAGACTGGGCCATCGAGCGGAAGCTGACGCTCCCCACGCTGGCGGCCCCGGGCAGCCGGTCCGAGAAGATCGCGGTGGTGGGGGCGGGCCCGGCCGGCCTCTCCTGCGCGTACCAGCTCGCGCGGCGCGGCTACAAGGTGACCGTCTTCGAGAGCCTGGCCGAGCCGGGCGGCATGCTCCGCTACGGCATCCCCGACTACCGGCTGCCGCGCGAGGTGCTCGCCGCCGAGGTGCGCCGCATCGCGGACCTGGGGGTCGACTTCCGCTGCGGCACGGCCATCGGCAAGGACGTGAGCTTCGATCAGCTCCGGGGCGCGCACGACGCCGTGTTCCTCGCCATCGGCGCGCACGTGGGGAAGAAGCTCCGCATCGACGGAGAGGACGGACCGGGCGTGTACACGGGCACGGGCTTCCTGCGCCAGGTCGCGCAGGGAAAGCCGCCCCCCATCGGCCGGCGCGTGGCGGTCATCGGCGGCGGCGACACCGCGGTGGACGCGGCGCGCGTCTCCCGGAGGCTCCCCACGGACGCCGCCGACGCGGCGAGCCGGCTCGGCGCCGACGTGACGCTCTTCTACCGGCGCACCCGCGCCGAGATGCCGGCCATCGAGGAGGAGGTCGCCGGCGCGACGGAAGAGGACGTGAAGGTCGAGTTCCTCTCCGCGCCCGCCCGCATCGTGCGCGACGCCTCCGGCAAGGTGGCGAAGCTCGTCATCGAGCGCATGAAGCTCGGCGAGCCGGACGCCTCGGGCCGCCGCGCCCCGGTGGCGACGGGAGACTTCGTCGAGCACCCCTGCGACACCGTCATCGCCGCGGTGAGCCAGGAGCCGGACTTCACCTCGCTGGGCGGCGAGCTCGGCGCCGTGCGCTGGCTCGAGGCGGACGCCTGGGGCCGCACCTCCGTCCAGAAGGTCTGGACCGGCGGCGACGACATGGGCCTGGCGCTCGCCACCACCGCCGTCGGCCACGGCCGCACCGCGGCGGAGAGCATCCACGCCACCCTGCGCGGCGAGGAGGCCGCCCACCCGGCGAAGGGACCGGACATCGGGGCGACGCGGCTCAAGCTGGACTTCTACGAGGCGAAGCCGCGCAGCGAGCGCGGCCACGTCCCCGCCGCCGAGCGCCTCGCCCGCCCCCACGCCGAGATCGACCTCGGCATCACGAAGGAGCAGGTGGTCGAGGAGTCGAAGCGCTGCCTCTCCTGCGGCTTCTGCTTCGGGTGCGAGCGCTGCTGGATGTACTGCACGCCCTCGTGCTTCACGAAGGTGAGCGATCCCGGGCCGGGGAGCTACTACCGCATCAAGCTCGACACGTGCGACGGCTGCAAGAAGTGCGTGGACGAGTGCCCCTGCGGCTTCCTGGACATGGTGTAGGGCGGCGACCGTGGCGCGCCCAGCGTTTCCCAGAGTGGTCGTCGCGGGGCTCGCCGGAGACACCGGCAAGACCGTGGTGACGCTGGGCCTCGCGCGCGCCCTCGTCCGGCGCGGCGTGCGCGTCGCGCCGTTCAAGAACGGCCCCGACTTCATCGACGCGGCGTGGCTCGGCGCG
>DATDDC010000099.1:0-1744 GCA_036523995.1 Anaeromyxobacter sp. | reverse complement strand
GACCTGCCCGGCGAGCGCGTCGCGGAGCGGGGGCGCGAGGCGCGGGAGCGCCAGGTCCCGGGCGCGCAGGGCGCAGGCGCGCGCGTACTCGCGCCCGAGGGCGGGCGTCCATCCCGCCACCCGCGCCACGAGGCGGGCGCGCGGGCTCGCGATCTGGTAGCGCGATTCGCGCAGGGGCTCGCCGAGCTCGATCGACCAGAGCTCCTCGCCGACCCAGTGCGGCAGATCTCGCGCGCGGCAGGCGTGGACCCATCGATCCGGCGAGGAAGGGGCCGTGACCCACTCGCCCGGCCGCGGCCAGCGGAACCCGGTGAACGGCGCCACCGCGCCCTCGGCCAGGAACTTGTACGCGATCACGAGCCCTCGCCTCCGGAGCCGCGCTTCCATCCGCGGAAGGCGGCGAGCAGCGCGTCGCGGGCGCCGGGGTCGATGCTCTCCTCCGTCAGCTTGCCGGCGCCGTCGACCACCTGTCGCATCTGCCGCACGTACGTCCGGCAGAAGTCGCAGTAGACGAGGTGCATCTCGAAGCGGGTGCGGTCGTCGATCGAGAGCCTGGACTCGAGGTAGTCCGTGACGAGCTCCACGAGCTCGCGGCAGGACAGGTCGGGTACCGAGAGCGTCATGCGCGGCCCTCCCCCATGCGCGCCTCGACGAGCGCGCGCACCTTGGAGCGCGCGCGATGGAGGAGCACTCGCTGGTTCCCCTCGGAGATGCCGAGCACCTCGCAGACCTCCGCCGCCTCCCAGCCGTCGACGTCGCGCAGAGACATGACGTTCCGCTGCGCCTCGGGCAAGGTGGCGAGCGCCTCGCGGACGAGCCCCACCATCTCCGCCGACTCGACGCGCTCGTCGGGCCAGGGCGAAGGCGGCTCGGACCAGTGGCCCGGCCAGCGCCCGTCTTCGCCCATGAAGCGATCGGACGGCACGGACGGTCCCTCCTCGCCGGCCGCGGGCTCGAGCGCGGACATCGGCGTCGTGCGCGCCTCGCGCACGCCCCGCGTCTTCGCGCAGTTCACGACGATGCGGAAGATCCACGCCTTGAGGGAGGAGCGTCCTTCGAAGAGGTGCAGGCCCTTCAGGACGCCGATCCAGGCTTCCTGGACGACCTCCTCGGCGATGGAGCGGCTGGGCACGTGCATCGAGGCGACCCGGAGCATGGCGGCGTGATGGCGGCTCACGAGGGCGAGGAAGGCGGCCTCGTCTCCCGCGCGGAGCGCCGCGAGCTCTCGCTCCTCGGACGCGGCGACGGCGGGCTCGGGGACCCGCGGCGATTCCATGCCCGGCACCTCTTCCGGCCCCCGGCGAGACGGAGAGTCACTCTAGCCGGCGCGTCGCGGCGGCACCGCGGCCCAAAGGGGACCCGGGCCGCGTCGCGGACCGTCGCGAGGAGGCGGCCGAGGGGAGAGCGGGCGAGGTCCGGAGCGCGCATCAGCCGAGCCGCTCGGCGATTCGATCCCCGACCCGCAGCGCGTTCGCCATGACGGTGAGTGACGCTCCGGGGATCCCAGCTCTCCTTCTCGCGCGGCCCGAAGTCTCCGCGCTCGAGGAGGAGGATCCGCTCGCCGGTCGGCGCCAGGCGATAAGCGAGGGTGCCACCCCCGGCGCTGCTCCCGATGATGACGACGTCGTACCGGTCCGTGCTCGGGGTCATGCGACGTGGTGTGGACGGCCCGGGAGCGCGTTACACCCGCACCCGCCGGGAGCGCGAACGAGCGCGGCCGCCCCCGGAGGGACGGCCGCGTCGC
>DATDDC010000098.1:0-3241 GCA_036523995.1 Anaeromyxobacter sp. | reverse complement strand
CGACCGCGACCCCGACCGCGACCCCGACCGCGACCCCGACCCCGACCCCGACCCCGACCCCGACCCCGACCCCGACCCGAATTGACCCGCCGCCGCGGCCGAAAACTGGAGATATCGATCGCCACCAATACGATGGATCGATATGGCGCGACGGCTGAGCATTCACTCCTGGGACGGCCTGCCCGGCACGGCCGAGCGGGGCCGCGGCTGGGCGCTCGTCCACGGCGACTGCCTCCCGGCGTTCGAGGCGCTGCCCCCGCACTCCGTGGACGTCGCCTTCGCGGATCCGCCCTACCTCCTCTCGAACGGCGGCACCACCTGCCAGAGCGGCCGCCGCGCCAGCGTGAACAAGGGGCGCTGGGACGCCTCGCAGGGCGTCGCCGAGGACCACGCCTTCCAGTCCTGCTGGCTCGAGGCGGTGCGCCGCGTGCTCAAGCCCTCGGGCACGCTCTGGGTGTCCGGCACGCAGCACGTCATCTTCTCCATCGGCTTCGCCATGCAGGAGCTCGGCTACCACCTGCTCAACACCGTCACCTGGTACAAGCCGAACGCCTCGCCGAACCTGGCCTGCCGCTTCTTCACGCACTCCACCGAGATCCTCCTCTGGGCGAGCCCGTCGCGGGAGAGACCGCTCCGGCACCGCTTCAACTACCAGGCGATGAAGGCGGCGAACGGCGGCAAGCAGATGCGCGACCTGTGGGCCATCTGCGAGGCGCCCGCCGCCGGAGGCGAGCAGGTGATCTGGCCCCTGCCCACGCCCGGGCCGCGCGAGAAGGTCCACGGCCGCCATCCCACGCAGAAGCCCATCGCGCTCCTCGAGCGCGTGCTCGCGGCGAGCGCGGCCCAGGGCGACCTCGTCCTCGATCCCTTCTCCGGCTCCGGCACGACGGGCGTGGCCGCGCTCCGCGCCGGATGCAGGTTCCTCGGCATCGAGCGGGACCGAGGCTACGTGGAGCTCGCGGCGCGCCGCCTGCGCGTCGAGGAGGCGCTTCCCGCGGCCGCGGCCTCCTGACCGGCGCGGCCCTCCGCGGCGATTGCCGCCCCCAGGGTCGCGTGGTAGGTACCCAGTGCCGTGAGAGGTCCTCCCCCCCGTCATCCGGAACAGCCGCCGGAGCAGTTCCCTCCGGTCGAAGGGGTCATCCAGGACGCCGCCGAGCTGAAGCTGGGCGACCGGGTGGTCTACCCGAACCAGGGCGTGTGCGCGGTCGTCGGGTTCAAGGAGATGGACATCGGCGGGACGAAGCATCCCTTCGTCACCGTCCGTCGCGAGGAGGACGGCGCGCTCGTCCACGTGGCGCGCGACAAGGTGCCGACCATCGGGCTCCGCCGCGTCGCCTCCGCCTCCCAGATGGAGGGCGTGTTCCACTACCTCGCGGCGCAGTTCGACGACCCCGAGCTCGACTGGAAGGTGCGCCACCGGGACAACGCCGACCGGCTCATCGCGGGGGGCGTGCTGGGCGTGGCGGAGGTGGTGAAGGGGCTCCACTCGCTCTCGCGCATCCGGCCCCTCCCCACGAAGGAGCGCGAGCAGTACGACAACGCGCGCCACCTCCTCGTCCACGAGATCGCGGTCTCGCTGAACGTCCCGCCCGTCCTGGCCGAGGACTACGTCGACTACGCGCTCATGCCTCCCGCGGGCGTGAAGTTCGATCTCAAGCCGCCGCCCAAGCCGGTGCTCCTCCCCTCTCGCCCGAAGAAGCGCATCGCCGCCGTCGAGGAGGAGGACGACCTCGGCCTCGGCGACCTCGGGCTCGACCTCGATCTCGAGGGCGCGCTCGAGGGCGCCACGCCCGTCGCGGCGGCCGTGGAGGGCGAGGCGGCGGAGGGCGAGACCGCCGAGGCGGCGGGCGAAGGCGCGGCGGCCGAGGAGGAGAAGCCGCACGCCGAGAAGCCGGCCAAGGCGGAGGCTCCCGCGAAGCCGGCCAAGGCGGAGGCGCCCGCGAAGCCGGCGAAGGCGGAGGCGCCCGCGAAGCCGGCGAAGGCCGCGCGCTCGGCCGCCGCGAAGAAGCCGGCGAAGAAGGCCGCGCCGAAGAAGCCCGCCTCCAAGAAGGCGCCCAAGGCCGCCGCCAAGCGCGGGGGGAAGAAGAAGTGATCCGCATCGTCACGCTCGAGAAGCTCGACCCCGCGGACCTGGTGTTCCTCACCGGCACGCTCTACCGCGCCTTCGGCGTCGGCACCGAGCACGCCGGCGAGAAGCCCGTGCCGCCGGAGGCGGAGACGACGGACGGCCGCCTCGACGCGGTGAAGCTCCTGCGCGAGGTCGAGCCCATCCGCACGTTCGCGGACGACAAGATCCTCTTCATCACCGGGGCGCCGCTCGCGCTCAAGCCCGGACCGCTGGGCGAGCCGCCGTGCTGGGGGTTCGCCGAGTTCGGCGGAGCTCGCGCCGTCATCACCACCTCGAAGCTCCCGGCGCGAGGCGCCTCGGAGGCGTCGATCGAGGCGTACCGGCGCCGGCTCGCGCGCGAGGCGATCCACGCCATCGGGCACCTCTGGGACCTGCACCACTGCTACGACCCGCGCTGCGCCATGCATCCGTCGTGGTCGCCGTCCCTGCCCGCGAACCCGGAGATGGACCTCGACACCTTCTGCCGCGAGAAGAGCGAGCGGAAGGTCCGGCTCGCGAAGACCTGAGGGGCCGTGGGAGTCCTCGCGCACGAGGTCGAGGCGCTCCGCGAGACGCTGCGGGGCTGGGGGGAGGCGCTCCGGCGGCTCTGGGCGGCGCGGCCCGGCGTCGGCCGCGCCACGGCCATCGCCTTCGCCCTGGGGACTGCGCTCTCGGGCGCCGCCTCGCTCGGCGCGCAGATCCGCCTGCCCGCGCGCCTCCCCGCCTCGCGAGACTGGGCCGCGCTGCGCGCGCTCGTCGATCGCGAGGCGCGCCCCGGCGACGCCGTGGTGCTCTCGCCCGCCTGGGCGGAGCGGGCGCGGGAGGTCCTGCCTGCATCGCTCCCGGTCCTGGCCGCGCGGCGCTACGCGGGCGAGGACCTCTTCGGCGTCCGGCGCGCCTGGCTCGTGACCTTGCCCCGGGCCCCCGGCTTCACCTGGGACGCCGAGGAGGACCTGCTCCAGCGCGGCGCGCTGTCCGGGCGAGCGGCCCGGCTCGGCGCCCTCGAGGTCGCGCGGCTCGAGATCGCCTTCCCGGTCCTCCCGCTCGCGTTCCTGCCCGACCGGCTCGCGCGCGTGGAGGGCCCGGGAGCGGGCACGGCGCGCGAGGTGCGCGAGGTCGCGGGGGCTCCCCGGC
>DATDDC010000097.1:0-3747 GCA_036523995.1 Anaeromyxobacter sp. | reverse complement strand
AGGCTCCGCAGGGCGAAGGCGAGGAAGCGGCGCCGCGCCCAGGGCCCGACGAGCCCCGCCTCGCCGAGGAGCGCAGCGTAGAGGCGGACGAGCGCCGGGCGCGGGCGCTGGAGCGCGAGCCGCCCCCGCAGGCTCGGCGTCGTGCCGATGGGGACGCGGTCCGGCAGCGCCTGCGCGGGCCGGCTCACGGGGCCGCTCCGTTTCCGGCGCCGAGCCAGTAGACCCGCTCGCCCGGGCGGACGAAGCGGAGCTCCTCGCGCGCCGCCCGCTCGAGCGCCGCCGGATCGCTCCTCAGGGCGCGGACCTCGCGCGAGAGGGCCGCGTTGTCCGAGGCGAGCCGCGCGTTCTCGCGCTGCATGCGCCGCACCTCGGACGAGAGCGCCAGGTAGCGGCGGAGGCCGGACGGATCGAAGGCGGCGGCCGCAGCGGCCGCGACGACGGCGCCCAGTACCAAGACCCGCCACCTCGCCCTGCGCCCTTTCCAGGACATGACGCCGCTTCGTCCACCCTAGCAGCAGGCGGGGAGGCGTCCAGAATTCGGCGGATATCTCGCCGCGGCGCGCGCCAGGGAGGCGGGCTCCCGCGCCGGACGGCCGCCGCTGCGATCAGCTCTTCTTGAGCTGCTCGGCGAGGTACGCGGCGGCGCCGACCTGGTCGATGGCCGTGATCTGCGTCTCGATCCAGTTCGCGTGCTCCTCCTCGCCCTCGAGGATGTCCTCGAGGAGCTCGGCGGAGCCGTTGTCGCCCTTGTCCCGGCAGAGCGCGATGCCGCGGTTCAGGACGCCGATGGCGTGGCGCTCGAGGTCGAGATCGAGCTTGAACATCTCCGGCACGTTCTCGCCGATGTCGACCTTCCCGAGCTTCTGCATGTTGGGGAGGCCCTCGAGGTAGAGGACGCGCTCGATGAGCGCGTCGGCGTCCTTCATCTCGCCGATCGACTCGCCGCGGAACTTCTCGTAGAGCCGCTCGTACCCCCAGTTCTCGACCATGCGCGCGTGCAGGAAGTACTGGTTCACCGCGGTGAGCTCGTTCGAGAGGACCTCGTTCAGGAGATCGATCACGGCGCGATCGCCCTTCATTCACGCCTCCTTGCTTTCGCGCGCAGGGGAGCGCGCCGGGATGTTGCTTCTATAGGAGCATCTCGAGAGGGCTCGCCGCTCCGAGATTCTCGACGTCACGGCTGGTCACGGATGGGGTGCGCCGGAGGAACGCCGCGCCGCGCTCCTAGGGCGTCTCGAGGCGGTCCGCGGCGATGCGCGCCGGGACGGACTCGTTGGCCGCCGAGCGCGGGCAGCCCGCGCACGGGACCGCCTTGCACGGCGAGGGCCTCGCCGCGTCGGCGAGCACCTTCACGATGGTCGTGTGGCAGCAGCCGCACCCCGAGCCCGCCCCCGTCGCCTCGGCGACCGCCTCCAGGGTTCGCGCGCCCGCCTCGCGGGCGGCGCGGATGGCGCGGTCGGAAACGGCCTCGCACAGGCAGACGATCATCGGACGATCTCCTCGACGGGGGTGGCCGCAGCGGCGCGGCGGACGGGGTGAGAGCGCGACAGGAACACGGCCAGGAGCAGCGCCGCCCACGAGACGAGGGCGACCTCCAGGCCGGCGAAGGACAGGACCTTGAGCCAGGCGAAGGCCGGCGATACCCACCGGACCGCGAACCCGGAGGCGGTCGCCGCGAAGGCGCTCGCGAACGACAGCGCGACGAGCGCGACGAAGACGCGCCGCGAGAGCTTCCGCGCGAAGCCGACGACGTGAATGGCGGCGAAGAGGACCAGCGGAACGGCGACGAGGTGCGGCACGGCCACCTCGAGGAGCCCCGCCAGGCTCTTCGCCGAGGTGAAGCGCTCCGGTGCGCCGAGGTAGAAGGCCCGGACGCCGGCGGCGCCGCCCCCGAGCTTCAGGGCGAAGAGGGCCGCCGCGCTCGCGGCCTGCACGAGAAGGTAGGCGGCGAAGCCGAGGGCGGGCCAGCGGAAGGGATCGAGGCGGCGGTTAGACATGGGTATGGGGGAGTGCTCGGCTCCCCTCCTGCTTCGCAGAGGGGAGCCTGCGCTCCCCCATACCCCCTGCTCGCTCCGGCCCAGCCTCATCCGGCTGGGCCTGCGCTCGCCGATCCTCGTGGTCCCCGTGCGCGTGCCCCGCCCCGCGTCCGAAGGAGACCGCCACGACCGCGAGGAGCGCCGCGACCGAGACCGTGGCGAGCACGAACGTCGCGACGCGGAGGGCGCCGCCGCGGCCGAGCCCGACGATGGCGAACGGGGCGAAGAGGTCCGCCATCGTCGCGACGAACGAGGCCGCCACGAGCGCGCCCCGCGCCTTCGCGGAGAGCGGGCAGAGGGCGGCGAGCGAGCCGAGCATGAAGAGGACGAACCCGTACACGAAGGCCCCGGCGTGGACCTCCTCCCACAGCGCCGCCGCGGGGAGCGCCTCGCCGCCGCCGGCGCCGAGGTAGTGCGCCTCGATCTCCGCGGGGGAGAGGCCGCCGGAGAGGACGCGCTGCGCGGCGAGGGCGACGAGCGCGAGCGCCGCGAAGGCGAGGAAGATGCGCACCGGCGGCCGGGCGCGGCCCACCGCCTTGGGCAGGACGAGGAACCTCATCGGCGCGCCTCGGGCACGGCGTCGCGCAGGGCCTGGAGGAGCCAGCGCGACTCCTCGGCGATGCCGCGCGCGGTGAGCGTCGCGCCGGTGATGAGCGGGATGTCCTGGCCCGTGGCGAGCCGGTCGTTCGAGCCCTTCCCCTCGAAGTACGCGAGCCAGCGCTCCGAGGGCTTGAACTCGTCCGGCTCGAGGAAGGCGAGGATGGTGATCTTGCGGATCCGCCCGTCCGGCTCGAAGGCGATGGCGAACGTCTCGCGCTTGGTGCGGACGACGTGGCTGTGGATGACGGCGTATCCCTTCACGGCGCCGGCCGCGGACACGACGTAGAACGTGACGAGGCGATCCTTCACGCGCGCGCGGGCCAGCTTCTCGATGCGCGAGACCATCTCGTCCGTGAGGATCACGTCGCGGGCCTCGACCTTCTCCGCGCCGGGGAAGAGGGCCCGCACCGCCTGCTCGTCCCTCCCCGGCGCCTCCGGCGGCTCCGGCCGCGCGGCCGCGGCGGCCAGGAGCCATCCCGCCGCGACCGCGCATGTGGCCGGAAACGTCATCCCTCGCTCCTAGAACGCGAACCCGGCGCCGAAGTTCAGCTGATCCGTGGCGGGCGCGTCCGCGGCGGAGTCCCTCCGCTGCCAGTCCGCCTTCACCACCACGGTGGGGATGGGCCTGTAGGTGAAGCCGGCGGTCACGACCGAAACGTCGAGGGCGGGGTCGCGGACCGCGCCGGCCGGCACGCGGGCGTTGAGGTCGTACTTCTCCACGCGCAGGAACGGGGAGAGCACCGACTCGCCGCCCGGCGCGAGGAGCGACAGGACGTCGTAGGCGATCTCGCCGTAGGCCCCGGTGACGCGCGAGCCGAGGCTCTCGTCCGCGGGGAGGCCGAGCTTCGCGTTCACCTTGTCCGCGTCCCCGAGCGTCCCGACCACGCCGAGGACGCGCGCCTGGAGGCCCCTCCACGCGAGCTGCGCGTGGGCCTCGGCGATCACCACGTTCGCGCGGATGGGCTCGCCGGCCGCGGTGCGGTCGCGCTGGTCGGCGCGGCCGCCGTAGGCGGAGCCGCCGACCGCCACGGGGCCGGCCGCGTAGCTCAGGTTCACGACGCCCGCGAGCGTCGCGGCGCGCGCCTCGCCACCGCCGGTGCGCGCAGATCGG
>DATDDC010000096.1:0-5331 GCA_036523995.1 Anaeromyxobacter sp. | reverse complement strand
CGACCGCGACCCCGACCGCGACCCCGGCCCCGACCCCGGCCTCGCGCGCGCAGCTCCTCTTGTTCCCGCGACGCTGATCGCACGCCGGGCACGAGCACGAGACGTCAGCGCCCGTACGCGCGCCGCAGAGCGGCGATGTCGAGCTTCTTCATGCCGAGCACCGCCTCCATCACGCGCCGGGCGCGGGTGCGGTCCTCGTCCTTCATCATCTCGCCGAGCACGGTCGGCACGATCTGCCAGGAGACGCCGTAGCGGTCCTTGAGCCAGCCGCACTGCTCGATGGTGCCGCCCTTCGACAGCGCGTCCCACAGGCGGTCGACCTCGGCCTGGTCGGCGCAGTTCACCACGAACGAGATGGCGTGGTTGAACGGGTCGAGGGGGCCGGCGTTGATGGCCATGAACTGCTGGCCGGCGAGGGTGAACTCGATCACCTGGACCGATCCGGCCGGGCCGCTCGGAGTGTCGGCCGGGATCGGCGTCACGCTGTCCACGCGCGAGTCGGGGAACAGCGAGACGTAGAAGTTCGCCGCCTCGATGGCCTCGTCGGCGAACCACAGGTGAGGAGCGATCTTCGAGGGAGTCACGGTGGGCATGGCACTCTCCTGGTCAGGATTCGAGCGGGCGCGCCGGGCCGGCGCCCTCCGCGTCCAGCGGCGGAGCCCGTCCCGAGCGCGTGGCTGTCTCGGATCCCATGGACGGCCCCGCGGCGTGGAGCTCATCGGACGAGCCCCTCCGGGGCCGTCGCGACCGCAAGGTCGAGCGCCGCCCGTCAGGCCGCCGCCACCTCGAGCGCGAGCTCCGCGAGCTGCCGCACGTTGTCGGGGCACGCCACGGAACCGAGCTCGTCGGCCCCGACCCACCGCGCCTCGTCCCACTCCTCGCAGGCGGCGAGGTCGCGCGAGGCCACCTCCGCCAGGAACGCGAAGTTCATGTGCAGCCCCTTCGCGCCGGCGAGGTGCTCCTCGTAGCCCAGGAAGCCGGGCGGCGTGCCGTCCACCCCGAGGGCGGGGAGGAACGAGCCCTCGAGCCCGGTCTCCTCGCGCAGCTCGCGCCGCGCGGCCTCGAGCGGCGTCTCGCCGGGCTCGATCTCGCCGCCGACGGGCAGCCACGTCCCGAGCCGCTTGTGGCGGACGAGCAGGACCGCGCCGGCGTTGCGGCAGAAGACGGAGACCGAGAACGCCCGCCGCGGGGCCGGCCCCGAGCCCTTCGAAGGGCCCGCGGGCGCGCTCACGAGGTGACCTCCGTCCCGCGCATCGCCGCGGCGGGCCGGCGCGGCTCCTCGGCGGGCTCGACCTCGAGCGGGATTTCGCCCTCGGCCGGCCGCACGGGCGCCCGGCGCAGCCGCCGGCGGATCCGTTCGACCCAGACGAACACGACCGGCACCACCCACAGCGTGAGCATCGTCGACGTGAGGACGCCGCCGATGACGGCGATGGCCATGGGCGAGCGGAACTCGCTCCCCATGCCGCGGCCGAGCGCGGTGGGGAGCATGCCCAGCACCATGGCGGCGCTCGTCATGAGGATGGGCCGGAGCCGCCGCGGGCCCGCCTTGCGGATCGCCTCCTCGGGCGGATCGCCGTCGTCGCGCATGTGCTGGATGGCGCCGTCCACGAGGAGGATGGCGTTCTTCGTGACGAGGCCCATGAGCAGGATGAGCCCGATGAGCGACCCGAGGCTGATCGTCTGCCGGGCCGCGGCCAGGCCGAGGAACGCGCCCACGATGGCGAGCGGCAGGGAGAGCATGATGGTGAACGGGTGGACCACCGACTCGAACTGGCTCGCGAGCACGATGAAGATGAAGACGACCGCGATCCCGAGCGCGAGCCCCATGTTCGCCTGGGAGTCCGCCTGCTCCTTCTGCATGCCGTCCCAGATGAACCGGTAGCCGGGCGGGAGGGGGTGGGCGTCGAGCTTCGCGTGGAGCTGGCGCGCGGCCGTGCCGAGGTCGTGGCCGGGCGCGATCTGCGCCCACACCGAGACCTTGCGCTCGCGCTGCTGGTGCTCGATGACGGCCGGGCTCGTCGCGCTGCGGAGGCTCGCGAGCTGCGAGAGCGCCACCTGGCCCTTCGGCGTGGCGATCCACATGGACTCGATGGCGCCCTGGGAGCTCCGGTCCTCGGCGCCGAGGCGGACGCGGATCTCCGACTCGCGGCGGCCTTCCCGGAGCTTCCCCGCGATCTCGCCCTGGGTGGCGAGCCGGACCTGGAGCGCCACGGCGCCGGCCGGCACGCCGAGGCGGGCCGCCTGGTCGCGGTCCACGTCCACGCGCAGCTCGGGACGGCCGGGGGAGTCCTTGAGCTGGATGTCGGCGAGGGCGGGGATGGACCGCATCGCCTCCACCATGAAGTCCGCCCGCCGCGCCAGCTCGCCGAAGTCACGGCCGGTGACGTGCATGAGGATGGGCGGGAAGTCGCCGAGGCCCTCGATCATGGGCGGGTCGGAGACGGCCCGGGTGCGCAGGCGCGCGTCGGAGGCGAGGATCTCGCGCACGCGGTCCTTGAACCAGTCGACGCCCTGGGCGCGCGTGTTCTTGTCGACGAGGTTCACGCGCCAGCGCGCCATCCGGGCATCCTCGAGGTAGCCCACCGTGGCGTAGACCGCGGTCACTCCCGGCAGCGCCTGCACCCGGCGCTCCAGGGCGGCGCTGCGCTCCGACGCGCTGGCGAGGCTCGTGCCCGGCGGATACTCGAGGTTCACGACGATCTGGTTCCGGTCCTCCTTGGGCGCGAACTCGCTGCCGAGCGTGCCGCCGAGCGCGAGGCTCCCGAGGAAGAGCGCCAGGGCGCCCAGGGCCGTCGCGACCTTGTGCCGGAGCACCCAGCCGAGCGTCCGCGCGTAGAAGCGATCCAGGCGCTCGAACCCGGCGCGGATGAAGGACGCCACCGCCGTCTCGCGGCCGTGCTCGCCGCGCCGCCGCGCCTTCGCGAAGCGGGCCGACAGCATGGGGTCGAGCGTGAACGCCACGAAGAGCGAGATGAGGACCGCGACGGTGATGGTGAGGCCGAACTCCCGGAAGAACTGGCCGGTGATGCCCTTCATGAAGGCGACGGGCACGAACACCGCCACGAGGGTGAACGTCGTGGCCATGACGGCGAGGGCGATCTCGTGCGTGCCCTCGCTGGCGGCGCGCGCGGGCGGCTCGCCCCGCTCGAGCCGGCGCGTGATGCTCTCCCGCACCACCACGGCGTCGTCGATGAGGAGGCCGATGGCGAGGGAGAGGCCGAGCAGCGTGAGCTGGTTCACCGTGAAGCCCATGGCCCACATCGCGAAGAGCGTTCCGATGACCGAGGTGGGCAGGGCGAGCGCGGAGATGATGGTGCCGCGCAGATCGAGGAGGAACACGAGGATGATGAGGATGGCCATGGCGCCGCCGAAGAAGATGGCGATCCAGACCTCGTGCGCGTTCGCCTCGATGATGGTCGATTGATCGACCAGGATCTGCGCCTGGAAGCGCTGCTCCTTCTCCAGCGTCGGCAGGAGGGCCTTCACGGCGTTCGCCACCTGCGCGGAGTTCGCGCCCGCCTGCTTCACGACCTCCACCGCCACGGCCTCGACGCCGTTCGTGCGGACGAGCGTCTTGGGGTCCTCGGCCCCCCGGCGCACGAGCGCGACGTCGGAGAGCCGCACGAGCGAGCCGTCGGCCGCGGTGGCGACCGGCATGGCGCGCAGGGCGTCCACGTCGGCGAACTCGCCGCGCACGCGCACGCCGACGTCGCCCTCGCCCGCCTTGAAGTCGCCGCCGGGGAGGTCGAGGTGCTCGCCCTGGATCCGCCGGAACACCGCGTCCGGCGTGAGCCCGAGCGGCTTCAGGCGATCGCGGAAGAGCTCCACCGAGATCTCCGGCTTGGCGCCGCCGATGATGCGGACGGCCGCCACGCCGTCGATCTGCTCGAGGCGGGGCCGCACCTGGTCGTCGAAGGTCTCGCGCAGCGCGATGGGGTCCGCGCCGGAGGCGGCCGAGAAGACCAGCACGGGCTGGGCCGAGACGTCGTACTGCGCGATCACCGGCACCCGGGCGCCGAGCGGGAGGTCGCCCTGTGCGATGCCCACCTTGTCGCGCACCGTCGCCACCGCCTCGCCGAGCGAGACGGTGAGCTGGAACTCGACGAAGACCATCGAGACGTTCTCGCGCGACCAGGAGGCGACGTTCTTGATGCCGGGGATGGAGGAGACCGCGTCCTCGACGTGCCGGGTCACCGACTGCTCGACGTCCTCCGGGCTCGCTCCCGGATAGGCGGTCGTGATGGTCACGAACGGGAAGGTGACGTCGGGATAGAGGTCCGTGCCGAGGCGCCGGTAGCCGAGGAAGCCCAGCACGACGAGCGTGAGGGACATCATGGCGGTGAAGACCGGCCGCCGGATGGCGACGTCGGAGAGCGTCATCGCCCGGCCTCCGCGACGACGGTCCCCTCGGAGATGCCGAGCGGCGGCGCCTCGAGAACCTTGAGCCCGTCGGGCCAGCCTCCCTCCTCGGGCCGCACCACCGCGGCGTCGCGCTCCTCCGCGAGGAGCCGCACCGGGAGCGCGCGCGCCTTGCCATCGGCGCCGGCGACCCACACCGCGTGGCCGCCGGACCTCTGCACCAGCGCGGCCGAGGGGACGCGCCACGCCTCCCGCTCCGCGGCGGGCGGGAGCTCCGCCCGGGCGAACGCGTTCGGGAGGAAGCGGCCGTCGGGGTTCGGCACCGCGATCTCCAGGGGGACCCGGTTCGTCTCGGCGTCGACCGCCGGCACGAGGACCTCGACCGTCGCGTCGCGAGTGCGCGCGCCCGTGGCGGGCACGGTCACGGTGACCTTCGTCCCGGCCCGGACGTCTGCCGCGTCCGCCTGCGTCAGCGTCGTGTCGAGGACGAGCTGCCGCGTCGAGGCGAGGCTCACGAGCGGCACGCCGGGGGCGACGGTGATCCCGACGCCGTCCGGCACGCGGGTCACGACCCCCGCGAACGGCGCACGCAGGTGATGGTGAGCGAGGTGGACGGCCGCCTGCTCGAACTGAGCCTCTGCGGCGGCGAGCCCCGCCACGGCGAGGTCGCGACGGGAGCGGGCCTCGAAGAGCTGAGCCTCCGAGAGGCCCTCCGCGTCCCGGATGCGCTTCGCGCGCGCGAGCCCGTCCTCGGCGAGGGCGAGCTGCGCTTTCGCGGCGGCGACGGCGGCCTCGGCCTGCCGCCTGGCGGCCGCGGCGGCCGCATCGTCGAGCGAGGCGAGGAGGGCGCCCTCCCGGACCTCCTGGCCGCGCTTCACGGCGACGCGCAGGAGCGTCCCGGGCACGCTCATCGCGAGCGGGGCGGACTGGCGGGCCTTGAGCGTCCCGGTCGCCGCGATGCGGGAGGCG
>DATDDC010000095.1:0-9302 GCA_036523995.1 Anaeromyxobacter sp. | reverse complement strand
GATCCGAACCTGCAGCTCGTGGCCCTGCGCATCGAGCTCGAGAAGCGGCTCGCCGCGCTCGTGGAGAAGAACGGCATGAAGGCCCGCACGCTCAACGACATGCTGCGCGCGGCCGAGGACTTCCAGCTCCTCGACGCGCCCGTCATCGACGCGCTCCGCACCCTCATCCGCGCCGGGAACATGGCCGCCCACGGCAGGCCCATCGACCGCGAGCTCGGGGAATGGGTCGGCGACACCGGCCCGGACATCCTGAGGGCCCTCGACCGGCGGCTCCAGGCGCCCGCCCTCTCCTGAGGCGTTCCGCGGTACGCTCCTCACCGGCGCCGCCGGCGGAGCGTGGTCGCGGCGGCGCCCTTCCATCGCGACAAGGGGGCATGCCATGCCGTCTTTCCTGACCGAGTACGCGTGGGTCGCCTGGGCGGTGGCCGGCGCCGTCGCGGCCGTCCTGCTGCTCTGGCTCTCGAACGTCGTGCGCTACATCCCCAACAACCGCGTGGGGATCGTGGAGCGGCTGTGGAGCTTCCGGGGCTCCGTGAAGAAGGGATTCATCGCGCTCCAGGGCGAGGCGGGCTTCCAGGCCGGCGTGCTCCGCGGCGGCTGGCACGTCTTCCCGCCGTTCCAGTTCCGCGTGCACGTGGTGCCGCTCGTCACCATCCCGCAGGGGAGGATCGGGTACGTGTTCGCCCGCGACGGCGAGCCGCTGTCTCCCACGCAGACGCTCGCCTCCAACGCGACCGCGCTCGACTTCACGGACGCGGCGGGCTTCCTCGCCGGCGGCGGCCAGCGCGGGCCGCAGCGCAGGGTCCTCCGCGAGGGCACGTACGCCGTGAACCTCGCCCAGTTCGTCGTCATCACCGCCGACGGCCTCTACTACCTGCCGCTCTCGGCCGACGAGGAGCCGCTCTTCCGCTCGATGGAGAACGTGATCTCGGAGCGCTTCGGATTCTCGCCCGTCGTGATCACGAAGGACGCGGTCGGGATCGTCACCATCCACGACGGCCCCGCCCTGCCGCAGGGCGAGGTCATCGCGCCGGTCGTCGGCGATCGCCCGGCCGACGCCGAGCGCTTCCACAACAACTTCCAGGACCCCGAGAAGTTCCTCGCGGCGGGAGGCCTGCGCGGCCGCCAGCTCCAGGTGCTGGTGGAGGGCACCTTCTACCTGAACCGTCTCTTCGCGACCGTCGAGGAGATCGCCAAGACCGTCGTCGAGGTCGGGCACGTCGGCGTCGTCGTCTCGTACACCGGCGCGGCGGGCAAGGACCTCTCCGGCGAGGGCTACCGCCACGGCGAGATGGTGAGGGCGGGAGAGCGCGGGGTCTGGTCGGAGCCGCTCCTGCCCGGCAAGTACGCGTTCAACACGTACGCCGGGAAGCTCCTCCTCGTCCCCACCACGAACTTCATCCTGAAGTGGGTGAAGGGCGAGACCGGCGCCCACCGCTACGACGAGAACCTCTCCGAGGTGACGCTCATCACGAAGGACGCCTTCGAGCCGACGCTGCCGCTCTCGGTGGTCGTCCACATCGACTACAAGAAGGCGCCGCTCGTCATCCAGCAGTTCGGCGACGTGAAGCGCCTCGTCGAGCAGACGCTGGATCCCATGGTGTCGGCCTACTTCAAGAACATCGGCCAGACGCGCACGATCATCCAGCTCATCCAGGACCGCTCCGAGATCCAGCGCATCTCCGGGGCCGAGATGAAGGAGAAGTTCGCGGCGTACAACCTGGAGCTGAAGGAGGTGCTCATCGGCACGCCGCAGGCGCAGCCCAACGACCGCGCCATCGAGCAGATCCTGACGCAGCTCCGGGCGCGACAGATCGCCGAGGAGCAGGTGGAGACGTACTCGCGCCAGCAGAAGGCCGCCGTGAAGGAGCGCGAGCTGCGCGAGGCCGAGGCGCGCGCCAAGCAGCAGACCGCCATCACCGAGTCGGAGCTGTCCATCTCCGTGCAGAGCAACACCGGCAAGGCCGAGTACCAGCGCTCCGTCCAGCAGGCGGCGCAGATCCGCGCCCTCGCCGAGGCCGAGGCCGACAAGGTGAAGCTCATGGGCGCGGGCGAGGCGCAGCGCGTGAAGTCGCTCGCGGAGGCGGAGGCGGAGAAGGCCGCGCGCGTGGGCGTGGCGCAGGCCCTCGCCATCGAGGAGCAGGTCCGCGCCTACGGAGGGCCTCAGCTCCAGCTCACGCAGAACGTCATGTCCCGCTTCGCCGAGGCCATCGAGCGGGCCAAGGTGGACGTGGTGCCGAAGATCGTGGTCGGGTCCGGCGCCGGAACCGGGAAGGACGGCGGCGCGGCGGGGTCGTCCCTGTTCGAGTCGCTCCTGGCCGTGCTCCTCTCCGACCGGCTCGGAGCGAAGCTCGAGCCGGCAGGGGCCGAGGATCCGCAGATGCAGGCGTACCGCGACCGGGTGCGGAACTCGGTGGTGGGTTCGCTCGAGGGGAAGGGCAGCGCGGGGTAGAGCGCCTGACGACGGTGTCGCGCGAGATCTCGCCCTGGGCCAATGCGTCGCTCAGGATCCGGACGGCCGGCCTGTCCTTCATGCTGCCGCCGGGATTGAGCGCCTCGAGCTTGGCATAGAGCTGGAACCGCAGGCTTCCAAAGACCCGGGTCAGTCGAACCAAGGGAGTATTGCCGATGGCGCCCAGGACCCCCTGCTTCACGGCTCTTCCCGCGACACCGGCGGGCTTGGTGGCCTTCTCCGTGGGGGTCATGTGCCGCTGCTCCTTTCAGCACTCACGGCTGCCCGAACCCAGTGCAAACCTCGACGCTCGGCTCCTGCGACAGAACCGACGACACGCAAGCCATGTTCGGCAAATTCGGGGGCAACCCTACCGTCGCCGGCGGCGCGTGGGTGCTTTCAGGACCGGGACTGCGGTCTTTCCCCGGCGAGATGAGGTCTTCTCGGGCCGAGTAAGATGTTACTGGCACCCCTCACGGTCAGTGACTCGGAGTGTAATCTGCTCGAACGACCCACGAGTGTAATCAACTCGAAGGTAGACTGAGAGTGTAGAGAGAAGGCCGGGAGTGTAGGATGGATTCGCACTCCTCGCCGCCCCCCGCGTGGCCGTTTCGCGCGGCCTCGCGAGGAATGTGGTGGACGACGCACGCGTTGTCCCGAACGCAGCGTGGACGAAGCGTGGCTCGTCGAGCCCACATGCCGCGAGCCCGTGTCTCGAGCCCCGACGAAGGGGCTCTCGCACTGGAGGTCGAACCATGATGCGCGCCAGACACCTTCTCACGGCCCTCGTGGCAGTCGCCGGGCTCGCGTTCGTTCCCGGCGTCGCGGTCGCCAAGGCCAAGCACCACCACAACAACGGGCAGCAGATGCTCGGGGATCGAATCAAGCAAGACGGGAATCACAAGCTCGACAAGAAGGGCGATTACGAGGCGACAGTCCAGGTCTCGAAGGGCAAGGTCGCGGGCGTCAAGGTGAAGCACGCCAAGAAGGGCGACGTGCCGGTCAAGAAGTACAAGACGAACAAGAAGATGGCCCAGGCCGAGACGCCGCTCTTCCGACCGGCATCGTTCATCCTCGCCCAGGCGGGTGGCGAATACCTCGGCCAGACCTGGATCGGCTACGCCTACGTCGACGACTACGGCGACGAGGTGATCTACTGGTTCCCGTACGACATGATCCTCGACGGGGATACGGGCGCGGTGGAGTACATCCCAGCCTATTGAGCGACGGCTGGCCCCCGCAGTAGCGCGAACGGCGCCGGGCGAGCTGCTCGGCGCCGTGTCGGGATCCCGGTCATGGAAGGGCGAGAGCGCGAACGATCGTCATCGCGGTTCCCCTCCGCGTGTCTTGGAGCCACGAACCGCCCAGGCGCGGGCGGCGAGCGGGATCGACCCGTCGGACGCGATCGGGAGGGACGCGCGGATCTCCTCGCGCAGCGCCGCGCGTCGATCCTCGGGCAACGACATCGCGTAGGCGGGCGCAGGCCCCTGCCCTCCCAGGAACGGCGACCAGAAGTCGTCGAAGTCGCGGAACCGGGTGCGCACGTCGATGGCACGCGTCGCGACGCCGGTGAGGCCCGCTCCCGTGAACAGCGCCTCGAGCGGCGCCGGAGCACATCCCGGAAAACGGACCGCCTCGTCGAGGGCGGCCGCGGCCGTGTCGAGCGCTTTCGCCGCGTTCCAGAAGAAGCGCATCGCCTCCATCCCGCCGGCGTAGTCCCACACGTACAGGGCGATCGCGCTCCCCGGCCGACCCGCTCGCATCATCTCGGCCACCATCGTCGCCGGCTCCGGCACGAAGTTGACCAGCCCCGAGACGACGGCGTCGAAGGCATCGCCTGCGACCGCCAGCGCCTGCGCATCGCCCACGTGGAAGGCGACCCGCGCGCCCGCCACGCGCGTGCGCGCATGCGCGACGAAGCCTCCCGAGCGATCCATCCCCAGCACCGCGCCCGGCGCCGCGCGCTCCGCGATCTCCCCGACGAGCGTCCCCGTGCCGCAGCCGACATCGAGCCAGCGGGAGCCCGACGGCACGCCGAGCCAGCGCAGGAACTCGCGTGCCACGAGACGGCTCCATGCGTCCGTCCTCTTCTGCTCGATGCGAGAGCCCACTCCGCTGCGCACCCCGGATGCGTGCAGGGATGTACCCATCGACGAGGAGCTTGCCGAGTGTGTCGCCGAGCAGTGCACTGGCGTTCGCCGGAGCGGCTGCGTGAGAAGACGTACGCGATGAGCTGCCTTCTCCGCCTCGTCGCGAGCGATGAAGCTCCAGAGCGGCGGCCGAGGCGCTCGATGCGTCGCTTCGTCATGACGGTCGCTCAGGCGGTGCTGATCGTGACGTAATACCCGTCCGGATCGCGGAGCGAGAACGTCGTGGGAGGCGGCGCCGGCAGGGAGGGCGGCGGCGCCTTCGCGGGAGGCTCGTCGCTCTTCGAGTCGCTCCTCGCCGTGCTGCTCTCCGATCGGCTCGGGACGAAGCTCACGCCGGCGGGGACGGCGGATCCGCAGATGCAGGCCTACCGGGACCGCGTGCGGAGCTCGGTGGTCGGATCGCTCGAGGGGAAGGGCGGGGACGGCGGGTAGGGACCGGCTCAGGACGCGCTGGGCTGGGCGGCCGCGAGCTCCGGCTCGTCCTCGCAGACCTGCACGCCGTCCATGACGCGCCGGATCGCCTCGGCGTCCACGGGCTTCACGAGGTGGACGTCGAAGCCCGCGAGCCTCGTGCGCTCGCGGTCCTCCGCCTGTCCGTATCCGGTGACCGCCACGAGCCGGACCTCGCGTCCGAGCGCCTCGCGGATGCGGCGGGCGACCTCGTAGCCGTCGAAGCCGGGGAGCCCGATGTCGACGAAGGCCACGTGCGGCCGGGTCTCGAACGCGAGACGGACTCCGCTCGGTCCGTCGCCCGCGCCCCCCGGCAGGTGCCCGAGCTGCTCGAGCATCATGAGCATGGCGCAGCGGATGTCCTCGCTGTCCTCCACGACGAGCACGCGGCATCTCGGCGCACGGGGAGCGAGGCGAGCGGCTGCGTCGTCGGCGAGCCGGGACGTCTCGGACAGCGGGAGCTCCACGACGAACTCGCTTCCGCGCCCCTGACCCTCGCTGTGCGCCTCGACGCGTCCCCCGTGCAGCGCGACGAGCCCGCGGACGAGGCTCAGCCCGAGGCCCAGACCGCCTTCGCTCCTCCCGACCGAGGAGTCGGCCTGCGTGAACGGCTCGAAGATCCGCTCCAGCATCTCGGGCGCGATGCCGATGCCCGTGTCGCGCACGCGCAAGAGGGCGAGGGGCCGCTGCGACTCGAGCTCGACGTCGATGGTGCCGCCCCGCGGCGTGTACTTGGCCGCGTTCGAGACGAGGTTTCCGACGATCTGATCGAGCCGGACCGGATCGCCGTCCACGAGGACCTGCTCGCGCGGCAGCGCCAGGTGGATCGACACGCCGCCGCGCTCCACCAGCGGCTCTACGGACTCGAGGCTCCGCTCCACGATCCCGCGCAGGTCCGTGCACACGCGCTTGAGCACGATCTTTCCCGACGCGACCCGCGAGACCTCCAGGAGATCGTCCACGAGGCGCGCGAGCTTCTTGGTCTGGCGGGCGATGATGGCCCGCGGCCGGGTGGGATCGGCGCCGGGCTGCCCCAGGAGATCGCTCGCCATCGACACGGCGCCGAGCGGGTTGCGCAGCTCGTGGCCGAGCATCGCCAGGAAGCGATCGCGGGATTGCACCGAGGCGGCGAGCTCCTGGAGCACGTCGCGCGCGGCGTATTGCCTGCGGCGCGCGCGCAGGGCCGCGCGCACCGCGGTCACGAGCGTGGCCACCTGGACGGGCCGATCGAGCAACGTCACGTTCCCCAGGCTGGCGTACGTCTCCGCGGAGGCCCACGTCCGTCCGGGGGTCCGCGCGAAGACGATCACGGGCAGGTCGGACCACGGGTCCTGCCGCGCCAGGAGATCGGCGAGCCGGCGAGCCGGCGCGGGCGCGAGCGCCTCGTGGGCGATGAGCACCGCAGCCGCGCCCTCCTGCACCATGCTGCACGCGGCTTCCACGTCGACGGCGAGCACGCAGTCGAACCCGGCCTTGCGGAGGACCCTCGCCGTGAGGGGACCGTCCTGCGCGAGCGGCGCGCAGATCACGACGCGCTCGCCTGGGTCGCGACCGGTCACGAGCGCCGCCCCAGCAGCGCGTCCGGGGCGCCGCCCTTGCCGACGTACGTCGGGGCCCCGCCGAGCACGCCCTGGACTTCCTCCAGGACCGGGCCCACCCGGAGCCCTCCGGAGCCGATGAGGAGCTCGCGGATGGTGTTCTCGTGTCCCCCCACGCGCTTCTTCACCACCGAGAGCGCCTTTCGCACCTGGCTCCCCGCCTCGAAGTAGCGAAACAGGAGGACCGAGTCGGCGAGGTAGCTCACGTCGATCGGCGACGCGGGTCTGTGGCTCACGAGCCCGTGCTCGGCGACGGTGAGGATCGTGAGCACCCCGCGATGGGCGAGATATGCGAGCAGCTCGTGGAGCTGCAGCGCGACGAGCGACTCCTCGGCCATCGCGTTCAGGTAGCCGTTCAGGCTGTCGATGACGATGACGCGCGCATCATCGCCCTCGACCACGCCGCGGATGAGGTAGGCGAACTCCCCGGGCGACATCTCCGCCGGATCGATCTGCTGCAGCGAGAAGCGGCGCGTTTCCAGGTGCGGGCGAAGGTCCATCCCGAGCGAGTCGGCCCGCGCCAGGTAGATCGCGGCGCTCTCGTCGAACGCGAACACCGCGGCCCGCTCGCCTCGCTTCGCGGCGGCGTGCGCGTACTGGGCGGCCACCGCGGACTTGCCGCAGCCCGACGGTCCCAGGAGCAGGAAGCTCGTGCCCGGGCTGGGTCCGCCGCCGAGGAGCGTGTCCAGCTCGGAGATGCCGCTCCGGACGACGTCCTTCATGGTCTCGCCGTGATGCTCGGAGGCGACGATCCTCGGGAACACGGAGAGGCCGCCGGTACGGATGATGAAGTCGTGATAGCCCCCGCGGTAGCGCAGCCCGCGGATCTTCTGGACCCGGAGCCGCCTCCGCTCCGCTCCCCACAGCGGCGAGAGCTGCTCCATCGAGATGACGCCGTGGACCACGCTCTGGAGGAGCATGTCCGGCGAGCTCGGAGCCGGGTTGTCGATGAGCACGATCGTGCAGCCGAGATCGGAGAGGCGCTGCTTCAGGGCCAGGATCTGGCGCCTGTAGCGGAGCGGCGTCTGGGCGAGGAGGCGCAGCTCGGAGCAGGAATCGACGACGAGCCGCGTGGGCTTGACGCGGTCCACCTCCGCCAGGATCTCCCCCACCCGCTCGCCCAGCTCGATCTCGCCCGGCTCGTAGAGCGTCGTCTCCGTCTCCTCCTGCGCCGCCTGGCTGGAGACCTCCAGCAGCGAGAGCCCCTCGAGGGACCACCCGTGCGACCTGGCGATGTCCTCCAGCTCGCTCCGCGTCTCGGAGAGCGTCACGTAGAGCGAGCGCTCGCCGCTCCTCACGCCCTCGAGGAGGAACTGCAGCGCGAGGGTGGTCTTGCCCGCGCCGGGGTCGCCCTGGACCAGATACATGCGCCGCGCCGGAAGGCCGCCTCCCAGGATGTCGTCGAACCCGGGCACTCCGGTGGAGGCGCGGCGAGGAGCGCTCGGACCCACAGGCGTGTCCCGCAGCCCCGGCATGAAACGAATCTAGTACGCAGCTCGCACGCGGCGTGCCACGCCTGCTCGCTACCTGAGCCCGCGAGGGGCGCTCCCATCGTGGCGCATCCGCACGCCGAGGCCAGCCGGCCGCGCGCGCATCCCTCCGGCGAGCGGTCCGGCTCACGCCTCCCGCTCTCCCGGAAGATCCCGGAGGAACGCGACCACGGCGCCTGCGACCTCGTCCGGGCGCTCCATCGGCAGGAAGTGACCGCTGTGGAGGACCGTGAGGCGTGCGCCGAGGAGCTCCGCGAGCGGGCGCCCCACCGGATCCACGCCGAGGTACGCGTCGTGCTCCCCCCAGAGGACGAGCGACGGCACCCTCCGCGCGCGGAGCGCGGGCAGGACGTCGATCGTCTGCTGCGGGCGCATGGCGCGCGCCGCGCGCACGAGCCTCGCCCCGCCCTCCTCGCCCTCGTACGGCGCGAGCACCTCGCGCACCGCTTCCTCGTCGAGCTTCACCGCCCCGCTCGCGCGAAGCTGCCGCACCAGGACGCGGAAGAGCCGCGCCGGCTCGCGCCACGCCAGGATGGGGGCGACCGCGTCCATGGCCCACTCGCCCGCGTGCACGCCGTCCATGAGCACGAGGCCGCGGACCCGCTCCGGCGCCGTCGCGACCATGATCTGGGCCGCGGCGGTGCCGACGTCGTGCGCCACGAGCGCCACCCGCTCGATCCCGAGGGCGTCGAGGAGCGCGAGCATCCAGCGCGCCTGGCTCGCCATGTCCGGCTCCGCGCCGGGCGGACAGCGCGAGGCGCCGTAGCCCACGAGATCGGGCGCGAGAGCCCGGTAGCCCGCGCCCGCGAGCGCGGGGACGACGCGCTTCCACAGCCGGCGCGTGGTCGGGAAGCCGTGGAGGAGGAGGACGGGATCGCCCCGGCCCTCGTCGTCGAGCTCGATCGTGGCGTCGCCGAGGCGGAGGACGGGCATGCAGCATCTTAGCCGCGCCGGAGCTCGTCGAGCCCGTTCACCGTTCGTGACTCGAGTCGGCGGATATCGTCACGGGGCCTCCCCGTCCGTGAGCTTGCGGATTCCTCGCTCGGCGGCCGTGATCGCATCGACGATCTCGCGGCGGGGCGGCTGCGCCGGGACGCGAGCGGCGCCCTCGTGGTCGTGCGCCGCATCGACACGAGCGCGGTCCGCTTCACGGGCGCGTGCA
>DATDDC010000094.1:0-6750 GCA_036523995.1 Anaeromyxobacter sp. | reverse complement strand
GAACACCACCTGGAGCACCCAGTCTACGAACTCCTGCGTCGTGTAGTCGTCGTTGTGCAGCAGCACCCTGTACAGCGAGGGCCGCTTGGTCTGCTTCTCATGCTTCGTCTTCGGCACGACGACGGCGGTGTCGCCGTCGGGCCGGGGCCGCACCGGCATGGCCCGAACATTGTAAGCAAACCCGAGAGAATACGCGCGCCCCCGCGCCCGCGACCGCCACCCCCGCGAGGGGTGAGGCGGGCGCCCTCCGGTCGGCCCCGTCGCCTGGCGCGACCCGGGGCTCCCCGCGCGGCTCAGTCCTTGATGAGCCCGGCGGACTTGGCCGCCTCCTCGATGGCCCTGTAGTTCTCCGGCGACGACGGGATGAAGCGCTTCGCGCGCTGCAGGTCGAGGATGGCCTTGTGCTCGGGGTTCGAGGGGTCGAGCGCGAGGAACGCGGCGCGGAGCTTCTCCACGACCTTGGGATCGAGGTTGCCGCGGACGGTCCAGTTGTAGTCGTGGTAGTCCGGTGTGGTCCAGAGGACGCGGACCTTCCTGGTGTCGATCTTCTTCTCCTCGAGGAGCTTCGCCCAGATCGACTCGTTGAGCACGCCGGCGTCGACCTTGCCCGCCTCCACCCACTTCGCCGTGACGTCGTGGGCGCCGGAGAAGGCGACCTTCGCGAAGTCCTTGTCCGGATCGATGCCGTTCTTGAGGAGCCAGTAGCGGGGCATGAGGTGCCCGGAGGTGGAGCTGACCGACCCGAACGCGAAGCTCGCACCCTTCAGGTCTGCGAGCGTCTTCGCCTTCGAGGACGTCGGCACGATGAACTTGGAGTGGAAATGGGCGTCCTCCTCCCGCTGGACGATGGGGATGGCCGTGCCGGTCCGCCGGCGCGCCTGCACGAAGGTGAACCCGCCGTACCAGACGAGGTCGAGCGTGCCGGCGGCGAGCCCCTCGACGGTGGCGGCGTAGTCGGTCACCGGCACGAACTTCACCTCCATGCCGGTGGCCTTCGCGAGGTAGGCGCCGAGCGGCGCGAACTTCCGCTGCAGCTCGGTGGGCGCCTCGTCGGGGATGGCCGAGGCGCGGAGCTCCGCCGCGCGGCCGGCGAGGGGAACGGCGAGGGCGGCGAGGGCCGCCGCGGCGACGAAGGGGGCGCGGGTGCGCATGTCGACGGGCTCCTTCTTCCGTGCGAGCGGGAGGGGATCACCAGGCGTCCACGACGGCGGGGGCGGGGGCGCGGGCGCGAGGCGCCTCGGCCGGGCCCTCGACGATCCGCCGCCGCAGCGCGCCGGAGAAGAGGTCCACCGCCGTGACCAGGGCGAGGATCACCGCGACGAGGGTGAGCGTATCGTGGTTGTGGAAGAGGTTCAGGGACACGTGCAGGAGCTTCCCGATCCCGCCGGCGCCCACGACGCCCAGCACGGCGGAGGCGCGGATGTTCACCTCCCAGCGGTAGAGCGTGTACGCGACGAGCTGCGGGAACGCCTGGGGGAGGACCGCGAACGCGGAGGCCGCGGCGCCGGACGCTCCCGCCGCCTGGAGCGCTGCGGCGGGGGCCGTGGCGACCTCCTCCAGCGCCTCGTAGTAGAGCCGGCCGAGCACGCCCGCCGTGTGGATCCCGAGCGCCAGCGCGCCCGCGAAGGGCCCGAGGCCCACGGCGAAGATGAGGACGAGCGCCCAGAGCAGCTCGGGGAGCGTGCGGCCGAGGTTCAGGGCGCCGCGCGCCGCCCAGGCCGCCGCCACGCGCGCCGTGCGCGCGGCCCGTCCGCTCCCTCCCTCGGGACGGAGGCGGAGCGCCGCGAGCCAGGCGAGGCCGAAGCCGAGCACGGCGGCGATGGCGGTGCCGAGGACGCTCACGGCGAGCGTCTCCGCGACGGCCGGGGCCACCCGCCGCAGGAAGCCGGGATCGAGGTCGGGCGGCCACCCCGAGGCGAAGAAGGCGCCCACCGAGCGAAGGGCGGCGAGGGAGGCGAGCTGCCGGACGGGCAGGTCGAGGAAGAGGGCGCACCCCACGGCCGCCGCGAGGAGCGCCAGGAGGCCGGCCGCCCGGACCCGGAGCGCCGCGAGGCCCACCGGGAAGAGGCCGCGGCTCTCGCGCACGAGGCGCCGCGCCACCTGCGAGAGGAGGTCCACGCCTGCGACGAGGACGAAGAGCGCGATCACCATGGTCGCGACCTCGTCGTAGGCGAGCATCTTGATGGAGAGCTCGAGCTGCGTCCCCATCCCGCCCGCCCCGACGAGGCCGAGCACGGCCGAGGCGCGCAGCGCGCAGTCGAAGCGGTAGAGCGTGTACGAGGCGAGGAGCGGCAGCGAGGGAGGCACCACCGCGAAGGCGAGCGCCCGGAGCGGCGGCGCCCCGGCCGCGGCCAGGGCGCGGGCGGGCGCGCGCGGGGCCGACTCGAAGATCTCGGCGAACACCTTCCCGAGCACGCCCGCGTACGAGACGCCGATGGCGAGGACGCCTGCCGCGGGGCCGAGGCCGAGCGAGCGGACGAAGACGAGCGCCCACACGAGCTCCGGGACGGAGCGCATGACGTCGAGGAGGGTGCGGGTGCCGAGCCAGGCGGCGCGCCGGAGCGGCCCGGGTGGATCGCCGCGCGTGGCGAGGGCCTCGGGCGACACGGCGAGGAGCGAGAGCGGGAGGGCGAGGAGCGCCGCGAGGGAGAGGCCGAGGAACGCGATGGCGACGGTCTCGGCGAGCGGCCGCGCCAGGAAGGCGAGGAAGTCGCGGCCGTGGGCGGGCGGCCAGAAGCCGCGCCCGAAGGCCAGGGCCGCTCCCAGGGCCTCGCGCGAGAGGAGGGCGTGGAGGTCTCCGTCGACGAGGCGCCAGGAGAGGGCGAGCGCGGCGGCGAGGACGAGGCCGGGCCAGCGCAGGAGCGCGGGCCGCGGAGGCGCTGCGGGGACGCTCACCCGGTCCTCCCGCCTCGCCGAGGCTCCCCCTCGCGGGCCACGTCGAGGAAGCGCCGGGCCGCGAGGGGCAGCTCGCGATCGCGCCGCCAGGCCACGAAGATGCGGCGGGGGATCTTGACGGAGGCGATGCGCAGCGCCACGAGGTGGCCCTCCTCGAGGTCCTCGCGCACGGCGGCGCGCGAGGTGAAGGCGACCCCGATCCCCGAGAGCACGGCGGCCCTGAGCCCGACGAGCGTGCCCACGTGAAGCGCCACGGGCGAGCCGTCGAGCGGGACGCCCAGGTTCGCGAAGTGCTCCTCCACGACGGCGCGGGTGCCGGAGCCCTCCTCGCGCTCGACGCGGGGGAGCCGGGCCACCGCCTCGGGGGAGATGGGCTCGGGCGGGAGGCCGGACAGCGCCGGGGAGGCCACGAGCACGATCTCGTCCTCGGCGAAGTCCTCGAAGTGGAGCTCGGGATGCGGGGAGCGGGCGCCCACGAAGCCGAGGTCCACCTTGCCGGCGAGGAGGTCGCCCACGATCTCGGCGGAGTCCTTCACGCCCAGGCTCACCCGCACGCCGGGGTACGCCTTCACGAAGGCGCGCACCGCCTCCGGCAGCATGAACTCGCCGGGCGTGTTCGAGGCGCCGATCGCGAGGATCCCGCCCGGCGGGTCCGCGGGGGCGGAGCGCCGCTGCGGCGGGCTCGGCGCGGGGGCGCCGCGGCTCGAGGCGTAGAGGTGCGCGAGGTCGTCGAGGGTGAGGGCCGGCGTCGGCTTGTCGAAGACGAGCACGCCCTCGCGCAGTCCGATGACGCGCCCGACGTGGGGCAGGAAGGGCTCGAGCCGGTGCGTCGTGACGACGAGCGTCCGCCCGGCGAAGGTCCGCGCCAAGAGCTCGATGATCTCGGCGGCGCGCGCCGGATCCACCGACGCGAGCGGCTCGTCGGCGACGACGATCTCCGGATCCTGGTAGAGCGTGCGCGCGATGGCGACGCGCTGTTGCTCGCCGCCGGAGAGGCGATCGACCCGCTCGTAGATGCGCTCCGCGATGCCCACGCGCCCGAGCACCTCGGCCACCCGATCCGCCTCGCGGCGCGAGAGGAGGGAGAGGAGGGCGCGGCCGAGCGAGGTGCGCCCCAGCCGGCCGGCGACGACGTTCTGCATCACCGTGGCCTGGGGGACGAGCTGGAGCTGCTGGTAGACCGTTCCGATGCGCGACCGGAGCGCGCGCAGCGCGCGCGGGGAGAGGCGCGCCACGGCCTCGCCCAGCACCTCCACGGCGCCGCCCGACGGCGCGAGCGAGGTGTTGAGGAGCCCGAGCAGCGTCGACTTGCCGGCGCCGCTCGGCCCCACGACGGCCACGCGCTCGCCGGGGCGGATGGAGAGCGTGATGGGCCGGAGCGCCAGCACCGACCCGTAGCGGCGCTCCGCCCGAGAGAGCGAGAGCGCGTGGCGCGGAACGGCGGCGGCGCTCCGCTCCCCCGTTCGCGCGGCGGCGTCGCCCGATGCGGCGTCCGGGGACGAGAGCATCCCCGGCCTGTAACCAGCGCCCTGCGCTGCGGCAATCGTTCTACGCCGCCGACGGGCGCCCCGGATGCGCCCTTGAGCCCGCGCCCTCCCTGGCGCACGAAAGGGGCGTGCCGGACGTCCTCATCGAGCTCCGCGGGTTGACCAAGCGTCATGCCCGAGGCGCCGTGGTCGGCCCCATCGACCTCTCGGTGGAGCGCGGCCGGACGCTGGCGCTCATCGGGCCGAGCGGCTCCGGGAAGTCGACGCTGCTCCGGGTGCTCCTCGGCCTCCTCGCGCCCGACGAGGGAGAGGTGCGGTTCGGCGGCGCGCCCGCCGACGCGGCGGCGCCCGCCTTCCGGAGGCGCATCGGCTACGTCGTCCAGGGGGGCGGGCTCTTCCCGCACCTCACGGCCGCGGAGAACGCGGGCCTCGTGGCCCGGTACCTGGGCTGGGACGCGGCGCGGATCCGCGAGCGGCTCGAGGCGCTCTCGGCCTTGACGCGCTTCCCGGGGGACGCGCTCCACCGGCATCCGCGCCAGCTCTCCGGCGGCCAGGCGCAGCGCGTCTCCCTCATGCGGGCGCTGTTCCTCGATCCCGAGGTGCTCTTCCTCGACGAGCCGCTCGGCGCGCTCGATCCCATCACCCGCGCCGATCTGCAGGCGGACCTCCGCCGCGCCTTCGACGATCTGGGGAAGACCGTGGTCCTCGTCACCCACGATCTCGGCGAGGCGTCCTACCTCGCCCACCGGCTCGCGCTCCTGCGCGACGGGCGGGTGGTGCAGGAGGGGACGCTCGACGACCTCGTGCGCCGGCCGGCCGATCCCTTCGTCACGCGCTTCGTGCGGGCGCAGCGCACCGTGGCGATCCCGCCGGAGGCCATCGCGTGACCCTCGCCCCGCTCGTCGCCGCCCTGGCCGCGGCGCTCGCCGCCGCTCCGGGGCCGGTGCGCGTGGGCTCCAAGGCCTTCGCGGAATCCATCGTGCTCGGGGAGCTGGCCGTGCAGCTCGCGCGCGAGGCCGGGGTGCCCGCCGCACACAGGGCCTCGCTCGGGGGGACGCGCGTCCTGTGGGAGGCGCTCCGCGGCGGCGACATCGACCTCTACCCGGACTACACGGGGACGCTGGCGCGCGAGATCCTCTCCGCGCCGGGGCCCATGGAGGAGGGGGCGCTGCGCTCCGCGCTCGCGGAGCAGGGGATCGGCATCACGCGCTCGCTCGGGTTCGAGGACAAGTACGCCGTGGGCGTCCGGCGCGCGGTGGCCGAGCGGCTCGGCCTCTCGCGCATCTCGGACCTGTCGCGCCACCCGGAGCTGCGCATCGGCTTCACGAACGAGTTCATGGATCGCGCCGACGGCTGGCCCGCGGTGCGCGATCGCTATCGCCTCCCGCACCGCGACGTGCGCGGGCTCGACCACGACCTCGCCTATCGCGCCGTCGCGGAGGGCGCCATCGACGTGACCGACGTCTACACGACGGATCCGGAGATCCGCCGCCTCGGCCTCGTCCTCCTCGAGGACGACGCAAGGGTCTTCCCCGAGTACCACGCCGTCTTCGTGTACCGCGAGGACCTGGCCCGGCGCGCCCCGGCGGCGCTCGAGGCGGCGCGGCAGCTCGAGGGACGGATCACGGCCGGCGCCATGACGGAGATGAACGCGCGCGCGCAGGTCGAGCGCGCCCCGCCGGAGCTGGTCGCCGCCGGGTTCCTCGCCGCGACGTTCGGGATCGCTCCCCGGGTCGCGGTGGAGAGCGCCCCCGCGCGCATCCTGCGCCGGACGGCCGAGCACCTCGGCCTCGTCGCGGCCGCGCTCGCCGCGGCGATCGCCGCGGCCATCCCGCTCGGAGTCCTCGCGGCGCGCCTGCCCCGCGCCGGGCGCCTCATCCTCGGGATCGCCGGCGTGGTGCAGACCATCCCCTCGCTCGCCCTGCTCGTGTTCATGATCCCGCTGCTCGGCATCGGGGCGGGCCCCGCCGTCGCGGCGCTCTTCCTGTACGGGCTCCTCCCCATCGTGCGGAACACCCACGCCGGCCTCACCGGCATCGCACCCGAGCTCCGCGAGTCGGCGGAGGCGCTGGGGCTGCCGCCGCGCGCGCGCCTGCGCCTCATCGAGCTGCCGCTGGCCTCGCCGTCCATCCTCGCCGGCGTGAAGACGTCCGCGGTGATCACCGTCGGCACGGCCACGCTCGGCGCGCTGGTGGGGGCGGGCGGATACGGGCAGCCCATCCTCGCCGGCATCCGGCTCGCCTCGGTCCCGCTCATCCTGGAGGGCGCCGTGCCGGCGGCCGTGCTCGCGCTCGCGGTGGAGGGCGCGTTCGACCTGGCGGAGCGATGGCTCGTGCCGCGGGGGCTTCGCCCGGGGCCGGATGCTTGA
>DATDDC010000093.1:0-9972 GCA_036523995.1 Anaeromyxobacter sp. | reverse complement strand
GGAGGCGACGTCGATGGTCGTCTCGACCGACGACTTCGTCACGTCCTTGTCGTCGAACTGCGCGGCGCCGGACAGCTTCGCGAAATCGCCGCGGACCGTCGAGATGACGAGGTGCCGGATGGCGAAGCTCGTGTGGGCGTGGGCGGGGTCGAGGTTCCACGCGGTCGCCTCGGCGAGGCCGAGGGCCGGGGCGATGGCGAGGAGCAGGGCGAGGATGCGCTTCATGGGTGTTTCTCCTTTCGGGGGACTGCTTCAACGTGCCGGCGCCGTGCCGGCGGGGCGAAGCACGAAGCTCCGCATTCCGAGGTTGCCGTAGCGGATCTCCGCGTGGAGCGTCTCCACGCGGTCGCCCGGCGCGCGCGCGCCCAGGGCGACGAAGAGGGGATCGAGGTGCTCCGTGCTGGGGGCCGCGAGATCGGCGTGCGGCGCCTCCGCCTGCCAGCGCTGGAGCGCGTCCACGTCGAGGGCCTCGATCCTCGAGGCCATCCAGCCGTCGAACTCGCTCGCCCATGCCTCCGGAGCGGCCGACTCGTCGAAGCGGATGCGGGCGAGGTTGTGCAGCAGCCCGCCCGACGCGACGAGGAGGACGCCCTCCTCCCGGAGCGGCGCGAGGGCGGCGCCGAGGCGCAGCAGGCGCTCCGGCTCCACCTCGGGGAGCGCGAGCTGGGCCACCGGGAGGTCGGCCTGGGGGAAGGCGATGCGCAGCGGGATCCACGCTCCGTGATCGAGGCCGCGCAGCGGATCGAGCCGCGCCCGGAACCCCGCGGCCTCCACGAGCGCCGCGGCCCGGGCCGAGACGTCGGCCGCGCCGGGGGCCGGCCACTGGATCTCGTAGAGCGCCTCGGGGAAGCCGGAGAAGTCGTAGATGAGCCGGTGGCGCGCCGCGCTCGTGATCCCGATCTCCCGGGGCGTCGTCCAGTGGGCCGAGACCACGAGCGCCGCCTTGGGCTTGCCCAGCCCCGCGGCGAAGCCCTCGAGCGCCTCGGCGAAGGCGCCGTGCTCGAGCGCGACGGTGGGCGCGCCGTGCGAGACGAAGAGGACGGGCGCGCGCGTCACGGGGCCCTCCCCGCCCGCAGCGGGCGCCGGGGAGCGGTGAACGCCGCGGAGAGCGCCGCCCCGTGCGCGGCCAGCACCGCGGGCCGGAAGCGGTAGTAGTGGAAGGCGCCCTCCTTCCGCACCGAGACGAGCCCGGCGTCGGAGAGGACCTTGAGGTGATGCGACACCGTGGCCTGCGCCAGGCGCAGGAGCGCGGTCAGCTCCACGCAGCTCACCTCGTCGCGCGCCACGATGAGCTTGAGCAGCCGGAAGCGGTTGGGATCGCCGAGCGCCCGGGCGACGCGGATGGCCGCGCTCTCGCGAGGAACCGAGGGCATCGATGGAGGTCGATGGAATAACGGGCGCGGCGGTGCGGGCAAGCGCGGGCCCCGGTCCCGGAAGGGTCAGGGCAATCGTCACAGGCGGCGCACGTGTACGGCCGTTCACGATCCGCGCGGGCCAGCGGTCGCTCGCCCCGCGCGCCTCGACCCGGCCTCCCTCGCGCCGGCGCCGGCTCTCGACGAGCGGGGCGCGCCGCGGCCTCGCGGATCGCGGGCGGCGCTCAGAAGCTCACGCCCACGCCCGCGGCGAGGCGCAGGAGATCGTACTGCTCGAAGGCGATCTCGCCCCCGAGGAACATGGGGCCGAGGTTGTAGCGCATCCCCAGCGCCACCTGGAACCAGGTGGTCCAGTCGCGCGGCCGGCCGGCGCCGATGCCGAACGAGAAGGCAGCCTCGAGGCCGCGGCCCGTGCGGAAGCGCTCGGTGAGCCGGAGCAGCACGACCGGCGCCCACTCGCGCCGGGCGTTGACGAGCGACTGGTAGGCATACCCGGCCACGCCGAGATCGACGCTGTCGAAGGCCCACGCCGCCTCGCCGCCGTAGAGCGCGGAGCTGTGGCCCGAGCCGCCGTTCGCGAGCGCCTCGCCGCCCCAGAGCGCGAGGCGGATGCGCCGCACGTCCTCGTCGCGCTCCTCCTCGTACTGCGGCGGCTGGTCCGACTGCGCGAGCGGCGCCGAGGCGAGGAAGGTGGAGAGGGCCAGCGCGGCGGCGATCACGGCGCGCCCTCCCCGAGGAACGCCTCGTAGATGGCGTAGCCGCGCTCCAGGGCCGGGATCTCGACCCACTCGCCGCGCTGGTGCGCCTGCGAGGTGGCGCCCGGGCCGAGGTTCACGGCCGGGATGCCGCGCACGGCGAGCCGCGCCACGTCGGTCCAGGCCTGCTTCGGCTCGACCGCCACGCGCGTGCGATCCACGAGGCGCCGGACCAGCGGGTGGTCCTGCCAGGCCGGGCACGCCGGCGAGACGTCGGTGAGCGTCACCTCCGCGCCGTGGCGCGCCCCCAGCGCGCGCAGCTCGTCCTGGGCCGCCTCCACGGTGCGATCCGGGGCGAAGCGGAAGTTGACGTTCAGGGTGCAGCGATCCGGGACGACGTTCCGCGCCCGGCCGCCCTCGATTCGCGTCACGGAGAGCACCTCCCGGAAGACGAGCCCGCCCGACCGCGCCTCGCGCGGCGGGCGCGCCGCGAGCTCGGCGAGGAGCGCGCCCGATCGGTGGACGGCGTTCTCGCCGTGCCAGGGCCGGGCCGAGTGCGCGGACCTGCCGTGGAAGACGAAGGTCGCGTGGATCGAGCCGACGCAGCCGAGCTGGAGCACGTTGTCCGTGGGCTCGAGGCAGAGCGCGAGGTCGACGGATCCGAGCCGCGCTGGCTCGCGCAGGACCTCCTCCAGCTCGTTCTCGAGGTACGGCCCCTCCTCGCGCGCGTACAGGAGGAGGACGAGATCGCAGAAGCGGCGCGCGCGCGGGAGGCGCTCGGCGAGCTCCATCATCACCGCGATCCCGCCCTTCATGTCGGAGGAGCCCGGCGCCACGATGCGATCGCCGTCGCGCCTGGGCTGCCTGCGGTCCTCCTCGTGGATGGGGACGGTGTCGAGGTGTCCGCACAGCGCCACCACCGGCCGCTCCGGGTCCCGGGGCTTATCGATCCGCACCACGAGCGAGTCCTTCACGCGATCCACCGACGGGAAGCGCGGCCGCGCCCAGGCCTCGACCACGTCGCAGATCGCCTTCTCCTCGCCGATGGGGGAGAGCTCGGCGCAGAGCGTCTCGGTGCGGCGGGCGAGGGCCTCGCGAAGCTCCGTCACACCTGGACCTCGAAGTCTCGGAGCGCCTGGTTGAGCGAGACCTTCTTGTCGGTGGAGGCGCTCCGCCTGCCCACGACGAGCGCGCACGGGATCTGGTACGTGCCCGCCGGATAGGCCTTGGGGCGGGTGCCCGGGATCACCACCGAGCGCGCCGGGACCCTGCCCTTGTAGACCACCTCCTGGGCGCCGGTCACGTCGATGATGGGGGTGGACGACGTGATGACGACGTTCGCCCCGAGAACGGCCTCCTCCTCGACGAGGACGCCCTCCACGAGGATGCAGCGCGAGCCGATGAAGGCGCCGTCCTCGATGATGTTGGGCCGGGCGCCGGGCGGCTCGAGCACGCCGCCGATGCCGACCCCGCCCGCCAGGTGGACGTTCGCGCCCACCTGCGCGCACGAGCCTACCGTGGCCCAGGTGTCCACCATGGAGCCCGCGCCCACGCGCGCGCCGATGTTCACGAACCCGGGCATGAGCACCGCCCCCGGCTCGAGGTGCGAGCCGAAGCGCGCCACGCCGCCGGGGACGACGCGCACGCCCGCCTTCTCCAGATCCTTCTTGAGCGGGATCTTGTCGCGCGTCTGGAACGGCCCGAACTCGGTGGTCTCCATCCCGGTGATGGCGAAGTAGAGGTTCACCGCCTGCATGAGCCAGCCGTTCACCTTCCACTCGCCGCCGATCTTCTCGGCCACGCGGAGCTCGCCGCGGTCGAGGCCGTGGAGCGCCTGCACCACCGCCGCCCGGTGCACGGGCTCCTTCAGCTTCTCGCGGTCCTGGAAGGCGTCCTCGATGCGGCGGCGCACGTCGTCGAAGTCGCTCATGTCCTCACCCTCGACCAGGCCGCGATGGCGGCGTCGCACTCCTCGAGCGTGGGCACGAGCGCCACGCGGACGTATCCCTCTCCGGCGCCGAAGGCGGTCCCCGGCGCGACCACGATGCCCTCCTCGAGGAGCCGGCGCGCCCAGCCGGCGGAGGTCTCGCCCGCGGGCACCCTGGGCCAGAGGTAGAGGCCGGCCTCCGACGCGGCCGCGGCGATGCCGTGCCCCTCGAAGAACGCGAGGAAGCGATCGCGCTTCCTCCGGAACGCCTCGCGCCGCTCGGCCGGGTGCGCGTCGTCCGCCCACGCCGCGGCCGCCGCGGCCTGGACGAAGTCCGGCGAGCCGAGGCCCGGATGCCCGCGCAGCGCGCGGAGCGCGGCGACGACGTCGCGATCGCCCGCCATGAAGCCGCTGCGGTAGCCGGTCATGCCGCTCCGCTTCGAGCAGGAGTGGATGGCGAGGGCGTTCTCCACCTGCGCCTCCAGCATGGAAGGAGGCGGCTCGCCGAAGTAGACGTCGGCGTAGCACTCGTCCGAGGCGACGATGAAGCCGTACCTCTTCGCGGCATCGCCCAGGCGGCGGAGGTGATCCCTGGGAGCGACCGCGCCGGTGGGGTTGTGCGGGCTGTTCACCCACCAGAGGAGCGTCTCGCGGAGCGTCTCCTCGCCCACGTCCTCCGGCTCGACGAGGAAGCGGCGCGCCGCCGCGAGCGGTATCTTCACGGGCTCGAGGCCGGCGAAGCGCGCCCCCGCCTCGTAGCTCGGGTAGCCGGGATCCGGCATCACCACCTTGCGCCTGCGCGGATCGCCGCCCGCGAAGGCGAGCGGCAGGTGGAAGATCGCCTCCTTCGCGCCCGCGCAGGCGAGCACCTGCGTCTCGGGGTCGAGCGAGACCCCGAAGCGGCGCTGGAGATATCCCGCGGCGGCGCGGCGCAGCGCCGGGGTCCCGAACGGGCTCGGGTACTGCGAGGTGGCGGGCACGGCCTTCGCGACCGCCTCGCGGATGAAGGGCGGCGTCGGCTCCTTGGGATCGCCCAGGCCGAAGTCGTAGAGCCGCTTCCCCGCCGCGAGGAGGGCCTTGCGGCGCTCCTCGAGCTCGACCGTGAGGTTCTTCTGGATCTGGCCGAGGACCGGATTCTTCGGAACGCTTTGCACGTGCGGCGCGAAGAATAATCGAAGTGGATGGCGCCTTGCATTATATGTGGCCTCCGCATGCTCCATTACGACGTGGTGGTCATCGGATCGGGGCCCGCCGGCGAGAACGGAGCCATCACCGCCGCCTACTGCGGGAAGAAGGTCGCGCTCGTCGAGAAGGAGGCGGTGCCCGGCGGCGCCTCGGCCAACACCGGCACCATCCCGTCCAAGGCGCTCCGCGAGACCGCGCTCGCCATCCAGCAGGCGAGGAGCCGCGACGCCCACGGCATCGAGCTGCGCGTCTCCGGGGCCGTCACGGTGCCCGAGCTCATGGGCCGCCGCGGGCTCGTCACCGGCCGCGAGCACTCCCGCATCCGCGAGGCCCTGAACCGCGCCGGCGTGGAGATGTTCCGCGGCACGGCGAGCTTCGCCGACGCGCACGTCATCCGCGTGAAGATCCCGGGCGGCGGCTTCCAGGAGCTGCACGCCGAGGTGATCCTGCTCGCCACCGGCACCCGGCCGCTGCACCCGCCGCAGTACACCATCGACAACGCGCACGTCTACGACTCGGACTCGATCCTCATGCTCGACCGCGTGCCGCGCTCGCTCGCCATCCTGGGGGGCGGGGTGGCGGGCTGCGAGTACGCCTCGCTCTTCGCGGCGCTCGGCGTGAACGTCTCGATGATCGACTCGAAGGACCGGCTCCTGCCCTGGCTCGACGCGGAGCTGTCGCACGGCATGCAGGACCTCTTCGCCATGGCCGGCATCGACCTGCACCAGCGCGTGCGCGCGCAGAAGCTCGAGCCCGGCGAGCGCGACGTCCTCGTCACGCTCGGCGACGGGTCGCGGCTCGTGGCGGAGAAGGTCCTCGTCGCCGCGGGGCGCGTCGGCAACGTCGAGACCCTGAACCTCGCGGCGGCCGGGCTCGAGGCCACGGAGCGCGGGCTCCTCGAGGTGAACGCGCAGTACCAGACCGCCGTGCCGCACGTCTACGCCGCCGGCGACCTCGTCGGCTTCCCCATGCTGGCGTCGGTGTCAATGGAGCAGGGGCGCGTGGCCATGAGCCACGCCTGCGGGAGCGCGCGGCGGAGGCTGACCGAGCTCCTGCCGGTCGGCATCTACACCATCCCCGAGGTGTCGGCGGTGGGCGAGACCGAGGAGTCGCTCCGCGCCAAGGGCCGCGCCTACGTCGTCGGCAAGGCGAGCCTCGTCGGGAACGCCCGCGCGAACCTCATCGGCGAGGCCGTCGGGTTCCTCAAGCTCCTCGCCGACGCGCACGACGGGAAGGTCCTCGGCGTGCACTGCATCGGCCCGCACGCCTCCGAGCTCGTCCACCTCGGCCAGGCCGTCATGGCCCATGGCGGCGACCTCAACTACTTCGCCGAGGCCGTGTTCAACTACCCGACGCTGGGCGAGGCCTACAAGTACGCCGCCTTCGACGCGCAGGCGCGGCTCAGGTCGGAGAAGGTGACGCCGATCGATCGGGCGGCGTCGAAGTAGGTGGGAAGCGCCGGCAAGCTGGCATCGGGTGGTTCACCCCAGGTGAACCGCCCGCTGGGCGGCGTCGACGCGATCGGCGGGAGAGCGCGCGATCGCGTGATGGTGCGTAGCACCTGCTCGCCGGTCCTGGGCGCCGGCGTCACGACCTCGCCTGCGCGTCGAGCCACACGCCGAGCCCCTGGGCGTTGAGGTCCAGGTCCTCGGCGAAGACGCGGAGCGCCTCGGCGCGCGGGGTGGTCGAGCGCTGGCGCTCGAGCTCCTCGTAGAGCTCCGCCTCGAGGCCGGCGCGGAGGGCCTCGTGGCGTCCCGGGCCGGACGGCGCCGCGAGCGCGCGGCGGACGTGGCCGTCGATGCAGCGGTGGAGCGCCGCGGCGAGCCCCGGCAGGTCGCCCGAGACCATGCCGAAGTGCGTGAGGTACATGCGCTCGGGCTTCTCCGCGAGCATGCGGTCGACGGTGGCGTGCAGCGCCGGCGGATCGAACTGGACCGGCGTCGTGGTGGGGAACATGAACGGGCCGGCGGGGGAGTCCGTCTCGCGGTAGGAGAGGCCGAACGAGTCGCCGGTGAAGAAGCCGCGCGAGGCCGGGTCGTGGAGGACGAAGTGGTGGCGCGCGTGGCCCGGGGCGTCGAGCGCGCGGAGCGGCCGGCCGCCGAGGTCGAGCTCGAAGCCGTCCGGCGCCTCGATGACGCGGTCGGCGGGCACCGGCACGATCTCGCCGTAGAGCCGGTGGAAGGCAGCCTCGCCGTACACCTCCATCGTGCCGGCGACGAGCTTCGCCGGATCGATCATGTGCCGCGCGCCGCGCGGGTGGACGACGAGCTTGGCGCGGGGGAGCGCCCGCACGAGCGCGCCCGCGCCGCCGGCGTGGTCGAGGTGGACGTGGGTCACGACCACGTGGGAGACGTCCCCGGGCGCGACGCCCGCCGCTGCGAGGGCATCGAGGATGCGCGGCGCGCAGAGGCTCGTCGCGGTCTCGACGATGGCGGCGGAGCGGGCCCCGCGGACCACGTAGGCGGCCGCGACGCCGGGGCGGACGTAGCCCGTGTCGACGAGGGTGATGCCGGGGGCGATCTCGCGCGGGGCGCCGGGGGTCGTCATGGGGCGGGGAAGATAACGGGCATTCGAGCGGGTGCGAGGGGAAACGTACGCATCGGCCGCGCAGGCCGGGGCGTCGTCGCACGCGGCACGTTGCACGCTGGGCACGACACACGGCGCACGAACCACGAACGACGAACGACGGGGTTCCCGGCGCTGGAGCGTTAGCTCACCGTCGAACGGCGGGCCGTCTTGCGACGGTCATCCCAGCCGGGCGCGGGCCTGCGCCAGCGCGGCGTGCACCTGCTCGAGGGCGCGCTTCGCGGCGGCGAGGTCGTCGCGTTCCTTCTTCGCGCGCTCGACCTCGGCGGCGAGCTGGTCGCGCTCGCGGGCGAGCTCGCCCACCGCGGCGCGGAGGCGGGCGCCGTCCTGGGCGCTCGCGCGGAGCTCCTCGCTGAGCCGGTCCACCTCGGACTCGCGGTCGGCGCGGAGCTTCGACTCCTCCTCGGCCTTGCGCGTCACCTCCTCGAGGAGGCGAGCGCGCTCCTCGTCGAGCGCGGCCAGCGCCTGGGCGCGGCGCACGGACTCGTCGCGCTCGTCCTCGAGCGCCTGCATCTCCTCCAGCAGCTCGGCGAGGACGGAGCGCTTCTCGTCGAGCTCCTTCTCGGCCCCGGAGAGCCGCTCCGCCGCGGCGCGCCCGTCCGCCGCGGTGCGGGCGAGCTCCTTGCGAGCGTCGTCGAGATCGGCGCGCAGCGCGTCCTCGCGCTCGCGGGCGCCGACGAGCTGCTCCTCGAGATCGCGCACGAGGCCGAGGACGCTCTCGGCCGCGCGCGCCGGATCGGCCGGCGCGGGACCGGGCCGGACCGCCGGCCGCGACGCGTCGGCCACCTTGCGCTTGATCTTGTCGAGCCGGTCCTTGCGGGAGAGGACGTCGGAGGCGGCCGGCGCGATCGGCTCGGCGGCCGCGGGAGGAGACGGCTCGAAGGAGCGGGCCGTGATCGCCGCCGCCCGCGCGGCGGCCCGCGTCGGGGTCGAGGTCGGGGTCGGGGTCGAGGTCGGGGTCGGGGTCGGGGTCGAGGTCGGGGTCGAGGTCGGGGTCGGGGTCGAGGTCGAGGTCGAGGTCGGGGTCGAGGTCGGGCTCGGACCCGTCGCCCCCTCCTCCCCGAGCGGCAGCGGCTCGGTCCCCCCGCCCGCCGGCGCGCCCGCCTTGAGCCTCGGCCGCAGCTTCGGAACGTTGGCGTCGAATGCCTTTCGCATGCTCACGCTCCCGCCGCGCCGGCCGCCGCGCCCGCAGACGCGCGCACGCGAGCGAGGACCTCGTCCTGCAGGGCGTTGATGTCCTTCGCGCCCTTCGAGTCCGGGTCGTAGCCGAAGATGGGGCAGCCCTCGCTCGAGGCCTGGGCGAACTTCGTGCACTGGCGCACCACCGAGTCGAGCAGGTAGTCGGCGTAGTGCGTCCTGAGCGCGTCGAGCGCCTCGCGCGCGATCTTGAACGTCTGGTTGAACGCGTTCACCACGATGAAGATGTTCTCGAGCTGGTGCGAGAGGTCCTGCTCGAGCCCCTGGATCGTCTCGAAGAGGAGCCGGAGGCCGTCGTAGGAGAGGAAGTCCGCGAGCACCGGGATGACGAGGTCGTCCGCGGCCATGAGCGCGTTCAGGTTGAGGAGCCCGAAGCTCGGGGGCGCGTCCATGACGACGAAGTCGTACTTCGCGGCGCGGCCCTGGAGCGCGTTCCTGAGGCGGAACTCGCGCCCGGCGAGCGGCATGAGCGCGAGGTCGATGGTGCTCATGGCGAGGTTCGCCGGCACGAGCGAGAGGCCGGGCATGGCGGTCTGGATGGTGACCTCGTCGATGGGCGTCTTGCGGATGAGGACCTCGTGCAGCGTCCGCTCGAAGCTCCCGCCCTCCTTGCCGAGGCACTTCGTGGCGTGCCCCTGGCTGTCGAGGTCGATCATGAGGACGCGGTAGCCGCGCTCGGCGAGCCGGTAGGCGTACGACGTCGAGACGCTGGTCTTGCCGGTGCCGCCCTTGAAGTTGAGGAAGAGCTGCACGCGCGGCGGAAACGGATCCGCGGCGCGGCGGAGCTGCTGCCGGAGGACGGGCAGGTCCTCCGGGGCGAAGGGCTCCTTCCGCCCCAGCGCCGCCTCCACCTGCTTCGGGGTCGCGCCGACGATCTCGCCGAGGCGCTTCGCGGTGTACCGGACGTTGTCCATTCCCGTGTCCCCTAGCTCATGAACCAGCGCGCGCCGCGCCGCGCGACGGCGCCGCTCGAGGCGAGCGCCTCGAGGGCGGCCTCCACCCGGCCCGC
>DATDDC010000092.1:0-4830 GCA_036523995.1 Anaeromyxobacter sp. | reverse complement strand
CGCGCGGCGGAGCTCGCTCGCCCCGTCGCTGCGCGCCGTCGCCCGGGTCGCGGCGGACGAGTCCCGGCTCGCGCGCATCCACGTGCGCTTCGGCGGGTACGTGGAGAGGCTCCTCGTCGCGGAGCAGGGAGCGCCCGTGCGCCAGGGGCAGCCGCTCGCCGCCATCTACAGCGACGAGGTCTTCCGCATCGAGCAGGAGCTGCTCCAGGCGAGGCACTGGGGCGACGGCCTCGCCGATAGGGCGCGGCAGCGCCTGCGGCTGCTCGGCATCTCGCCCGAGCAGGTCGCCGCCATGGAGAAGCGCGGCGAGCCCGACGAGGTGGTCACCCTCCGCAGCCCGGTCTCCGGCTACGTGGTGGCGCTGAACGTGGTCCAGGGGGACCGCGTCGATCCCGACCGCGAGCTCTTCGAGGTCGCCGACCTCTCCCGCGTCTGGGCCATCGCGGACGTGTACGAGCGCGACATCGCCCGCGTCCGGCCGGGGCTGGCGGCGTCGCTCACGCTCGACGCGTATCCGGGCAAGAGGTTCGACGGCCGCATCCAGTACGTCTATCCGCGCCTCGATGCGGAGAGCCGGACGCTCCCCCTCCGCGTGTCGCTCCCGAACGCGGGCGGGGCGCTCAAGCCCGGGCTCTTCGGCACGGTCGAGATCCGCCTGCCGGCGAGGAGCGGCATCACCATCCCGTCCGAGGCGGTCATCGACACGGGGGACCGGCGGTACGTGTTCGCGGAGACCTCGCCCGGCCGGTTCGAGCCGCGCGTCGTCACGGTGGGCGAGCGGAGCGGCGACCACGTCGAGATCCTCGAGGGCCTCGCCGAGGGCGAGCGCGTCGCCTCGAGCGGCAACTTCTTCATCGACTCGGAGAGCCGGCTCAAGGCCTCCATCGCGCAGGCGCCCGCGCCCCCTGCGGCTCCGGGCGGCGCCCGGGCGGCCCCGCCGGGCTCCGGGCCCGACTGCGAGACGGCCTTCGACGCCGCCGGCATGCCGGACAAGTACCGGCAGTGCAAGGCGTGCGAGCGGATCCACCGCGGCATGGGGACCATGGAGGCGGACTGCAAGAACGCCATCCCGAAGCCCTGGAGGAAGCCGTGACGCGCGCGCTCGGGGCGGTGATCGCCTGGTGCGCGCGCCACCGCTGGACGGTGGTGACGTCGTCGCTCGCGGCGGCGGTGGCGGCGTTCTACGCCATGCGCGCGGTTCCGGTGGACGCCATCCCCGATCTCTCGGACCCCCAGGTCATCGTGTTCACCGAGTGGATGGGGCGGAGCCCCACGCTCGTCGAGGACCAGGTGACCTACCCCATCGCCTCGGCGCTCCTCGCCGCGCCGCGCGTGAGCGACGTGCGCGGCGTCTCGATGTTCGGGATGAGCTTCATCTACGTCCTCTTCGAGGAGGGCACCGACGTGTACTGGGCCCGCACCCGGGTCCTCGAATATCTGCAGACGATCCAGAAGCGCCTGCCAGCGGGCGTGGCGCCGGCGCTCGGGCCGGACGCGACGGGAGTGGGCTGGGTCTACCAGTACGCGCTCGTCGATCGGAGCGGCAAGCACGACCTCGCCGAGCTGCGCGCCTTCCAGGACTACTCGCTCCGGTACGCGCTCGAGAGCGTGCCGGGCGTCGCGGAGGTGGCGAGCGTCGGCGGCTACCAGAAGCAGTACCAGGTGACCATCGATCCCGAGCGGCTGCGCGCGCTGGGGATCGGGTTCCGCGACGTCGCCGCCGCGATCCGGAGGTCGAACGCCGACGTGGGAGGGCGCGTGCTCGAGATGGGCGGCCGCGAGTACTACATCCGCGGCCGCGGCTACCTGCAGGACCTGGGCGACCTGGCGGCCATCCCGGTGAAGCTCGGCGGCGGCGGCGTGCCCGTACGGCTGGGAGACGTCGCCACCCTCCGCTTCGGCGGCGACATCCGCCGCGGCCTCTCCGAGATGAACGGCGAGGGCGAGGCGGTGGGGGGCACCGTCGTCGCGCGCTACGGCGAGAACGCCCGCGACCTCATCGCCCGCGTCGAGCAGAAGCTCCAGCAGGTGAAGGGCTCGTTCCCGGAGGGGGTCGAGCTCGTCTCCGTCTACGACCGCTCCCAGCTCATCGATCGAGCCGTCCAGACGCTCTCGCACACGCTGGTCGAGGAGGCCATCGTCGTCTCGCTCATCATCATCGTCTTCCTCCTCCACGTGCGCTCGGCGCTCGTCGTCATCGTGACCTTGCCCGTGGCGGTGCTCCTCGCCTTCGTGCCCATGCGCGGCCTCGGCCTCTCCTCCAACATCATGTCGCTCGGTGGCATCGCCATCGCCATCGGCGCCATGGTGGACGCCGCCATCGTGCTCGTCGAGAACGCGCACAAGCACCTCGAGCGCGCGCCGCCGGGCGCGAGCCGGCTCGCGGTCATCATCGAGGCGAGCCGCGAGGTGGGTCCCCCCATCTTCTTCTCCCTCCTCATCATCACGGTGGCCTTCCTGCCCATCTTCGCGCTCACCGGCCAGGCGGGGCGCCTCTTCAAGCCGCTCGCCTACACGAAGAGCTTCGCCATGGCCTTCGCGGCGCTGCTCTCCATCACGCTCGCGCCGGCGCTCATGAGCTTCCTCGTGCGCGGCCGCATCTTCGCCGAGCACCGCCACCCCGTGTCGCGCGCCCTCATCGGCGTCTACAAGCCCTTCGTCTACGTGGCGCTCCGGAACCCGAAGACGACCATCGCCATCGGGCTCGCCGCGGTCGTCTCGGCGCTCCCGCTCCTCCCCCGGCTCGGCAGCGAGTTCATGCCCGCGCTCGACGAGGGCGACCTCCTCTACATGCCCATCACCTTCCCCAACGTCTCGGTGGAGGAGGCGAAGCGCGCGCTCCAGATGCAGGATCGCGCGCTGCGCCAGTTCCCGGAGGTGATCTCGGTCTTCGGGAAGGTGGGCCGGAGCGAGACCGCCACCGATCCCGCGCCGCTCTCCATGGTCGAGACGGTGGTGCGGCTCGAGCCCCGCTCGAGGTGGAAGCGCGTCCACGCCGACCGCTTCTACTCGCGCTGGCCGCGGCTCCTCCAGGCGCCGTTCCGGCCGCTCTTCCCCGACGAGCGGCCGCGCACCACCGAGGAGCTCTTCGCGGAGATGAACCAGCGCATGGCCTTCCTCGGCTGGACGAACGCGTTCACCATGCCCATCAAGAACCGCCTCGACATGCTGACCACCGGCATCCGCACGCCCGTGGGCGTGAAGGTCTACGGGACGAGCCTCGAGGAGATCGAGCGGGCCGGCGAGGAGCTGGAGCGCGTGCTCACGCCCGTGCCGGGCACGCGCAGCGCGTACTACGAGCGCTCCATGGGCGGCGCCTACGTCGACATCCTGCCGAGGCGCGAGGCGATGGCGCGCTACGGGATGACGGTGGGCGATCTCAACGACATCATCGAGCAGGCCATCGGAGGCGAGCCGCTCACGGTCACGGTCGACGGCCGGAACCGCTTCAGCGTGAACGTGCGCTACCCGCGCGACGTCCGCGAGAGCGTCGAGCGCCTCCGGCGCGTGCTCGTCCCCGTGCAACGCGGCGGCGGCATGGGCATGGGCGAGACCGGCCTCGATCTCCACCGCCTGCTCTCCGGCCGCTTCGCCCTCGCGCAGGCCGACATGGGGAGCATGGGCGGCATGGGCCGCCCGTCCTCCGGGGCCGCGGGTTCCGGTCTCCGCCTGCCGGATCGCCCGCCCGGGATGGCCTCGGACATGCGCGCCATGCCGGACGCGGGCGCGATGCCCGGCATGCCCGCCGGCGCGCAGATGGCGCCCGGCCGCATGGCCCCGCCGCGAAACGGTCGGGGCGCGGGGCCGCCCGGCGTCCTCTACCTGCCCCTGGGCGAGGTCGCCGAGGTCAAGGTGGCGAACGGGCCCCCCATGCTCCGCGACGAGGCGGGCCTGCTCGTCGGCTACGTCTACGTCGATCTCGAGGCGAGCGGCCGAGACGTGGGCGGCTACGTGCACGACGCGAAGAAGGCCGTCGACGAGGCGCTGCACGAGGGAAGGCTGCACCTGCCCAGGGGCGGCTACCTCAAGTGGACCGGCCAGTACGAGCTCCTCGAGCAGATGCTGTCCCGCATGCGCTGGGTCATCCCGCTCACGCTCGTGCTCGTCGTGCTCCTGCTCGTCGCGAACTTCCGCGACGTCACCGAGGCGCTCATCGTCCTCCTCTCCGTCCCGTTCGCGCTCGTGGGGAGCGTCTGGCTCATGTGGCTCCTCGGCTATCACGTCTCCACCGCGAGCTGGGTCGGCATCATCGCGCTCGTCGGCCTCGCCGCCGAGACGGGCATCGTCATGATCGTCTACCTCGACGCCGCGTTCGAGCGGCGGCTCCGCGAGGGCAGGATGCAGGCCGAGGCCGACGTCATCTGGGCGACCATGGAGGGCACCGTCCAGCGCGTTCGCCCGAAGCTCATGACCGTCTCCACGATGATGTTCGGGCTCGTCCCGCTCCTGTGGAGCCAGGGCACCGGGGCCGACGTGATGAAGCGCATCGCCGCGCCCATGGTGGGCGGCCTCCTCACGTCCGCGTTCCTCACGCTCGAGATCATCCCCGTCGTGTACACGCACTGGCGGCTGTGGCAGCTCCGGCACGGCCGCATCCCCGGGATCGGGCGCCCGGCGGCGCTCGCACCGGAGCACGAGGGGAGAACGACATGAGGGCGAGGTGGCCAGTGGTAGTCGTGCCAACCGCACGCCCGCCTGGATCTCGCCCGGAGATCAACAGGTGAACCGTCAGCCGGGGATGGCGGGCTTCGGCGCGAGGACGAACCTGCGGGCGCGGAAGAGCGTTCTCGCATTCAGCTCGAGGAGGACGTCCTCGGTGACGCTGCGCCA
>DATDDC010000091.1:0-2253 GCA_036523995.1 Anaeromyxobacter sp. | reverse complement strand
CGCGTGCCGCGCGGCCGCTTCGGCGAGCCCGCCGTCTACGTCGGCACGGTCCAGGGCGCCGCGGGGCTCGACTTCGAGGGGGTCCGGGTCATCGGCCTCTGCGAGGGCGTCCTGCCCTCCCAGCCGCTCGAGGACCCGGTGCTCCCGGAGGGCCTGCGCCAGGCGCTCGAGGAGGCCGCGCCGGACCGGGTGCTGCCGCGGGCCGAGGACCGCGTCGCCGTCCAGCTCCACGGGCTCGTCGCCGCGCTGGAGGGTGCGCGCGCGGCGGTGGCGCTCTCGGCGCCGCGCATGGACCTGGCCCGGACCGAGCGAGAGCCGGCCTCTCTCTTCATCGACGCCGCCGCGGCGCTGGCGCGCCCCGACGCGCTCTCCGGCCGCTCTCCGGATCCCGTGCCGGGCACGGCCGCGCTCGGGCGCGACTACTTCCGCCCCGCCGGCGCCGCGAGCGCCGCCTTCCGCGCCGCCCATCCCGTCTCCGCCGCGAGCTGGCTCGATCGCGTGGCGCGGGTCGCGGCCGATCTCCCGCCGGAGTGGAGCCGGGACCCCGTCCTCGCGCTCGAGCGCGTCGACGGCCTCCGCGCCCTCACGGGGAAGCTCGGCCCGGCGGACGGCGTGCTCGGTCCGGGCGATCCGTTCCCGCCCATCCCGGGCCTCTCGCCGGAGCGGCCCATCTCCGCCTCGGCGCTGAAGGACCTCGTCGACTGCCCCCGCATGTTCCTCATGAAGCGCGTCCTCCGCTGGGAGGAGCCCGCGGCCGCGCCCTCGCTCCGCGAGCTGGACGCGCGCTCCTACGGGATCCTCCTCCACCGCGCCGTCGAGGCCTTCTACCGCCGGCACGGCTCCGACTTCGTGGAGGGAAGGCGCTCGCTCGCGGAGTGGCAGGAGCTCGGCCGCGCCGTCGCGGACGGCGAGCTCGAGGCCTTCCTCTCCGAGTACCCGCTCGTGGGCGAGGGCGTCCGCGCCAAGGAGCGCGATCGCCTCCGCGAGGGCGTCCGCGCGTTCCTGGACTACGACTTCGGAGCGCCCGGGCGCCGCTACGTCGGCGTCGAGCTGCCCTTCGGCGAGCCGGTGCCGCTGCGCATCGCCGCGGGCGGCGCGGCGCTCCACGTGCGCGGCTTCATCGATCGCGTGGACGTCGAGGGCGACGCCACGCTGGTGCGGGATCTGAAATCCGGCCGCGCCAACCCCCGCACCGGGGAGAAGGCAGGCCCCACGCCCGCCATCGACGTGCAGCTCGGGCTCTACCAGCTCGCGGCGCAGGAGCTCGCGGCGACCTGGGGAGCTCCGCGCAAGGTCCTCGCCGCGTACGTCTACGCGAACGGCCGCGCCGAGGTCGAGGAGCGCTCGTTCCGGAGCGACCCGGGCGCGCTCGAGGCCGCCGCGCGCGGGTGGCTCGCGACGGCGGCGCAGCTCCTCTCGGCGCGCGCCTTCCCTCCGAGCGCCGACGAGGACGACTGCCCATACTGTCCGTTCAAGCCGCTCTGCGGCGGCGACGCCGTGCGACGCGCCCGCGAGGGCCTCGCCGGCGAGGAGGACGGCCCGCTCGCCGGGTTCCGCAGGCTCAAGCTCGGCGAGGAGGACGAGGGATGAAGGCGCGGCCGCCCGCCCCCGACCAGGACCAGCGCGACGCCGCCGTCCGCGCCCGCGGCGTGAACGTCATCGCCGACGCCGGCGCCGGGACCGGGAAGACGACGCTCCTCGTCGAGCGGCTCGTCCGGTTGCTGGCCCCCGAGGACGGCGGCCCCGCCCTCCCCCTCGGCCGCGTGGCCGCGATCACGTTCACGCGGAAGGCCGCGGGCGAGCTCAGGCTCGGCATCCGGGAGGCCCTCCTCGCGGAGCTGGCGCGGGCGGACCTGGCGGAGGAGCGCCGGGGGCGGCTCGCCGACGCCCTCGGCGCCCTCGACACCGCGTACGTGGGGACCATCCACTCGTTCGCGGATCGCCTCCTCCGGCTCCGCCCCGTGGAGGCGCGCCTCTCGCCCTCGTACCGGATCGTCGACGACGGCGCCGAGCTCGTCGCCGAGACGTTCGCGGTGCTTCTCCAGGCGGTGGAGGCCGGCACCCTCGCCGACGAGCTCGCCGGCCGCATCGGCCCCGAGGAGGCCCGGGCCGCGCAGGCGGCCTTCGTGGACGCGCTCCGCGCCGGGATCCGCGCCGAGCGGCGCGTCCACGCGTACGGCGAGTTCCCCGGCCTCGACTCCCTCGTCGAGGCGCTGGTGAGGACGCGCGACGTGCGGCCCGTCGTCCCCGCGG
>DATDDC010000090.1:0-6058 GCA_036523995.1 Anaeromyxobacter sp. | reverse complement strand
GGCGGCGCAGGTCGCCCTCCACGAGCACCGTGGGGCGCCCCTCCTGCGCGGCCGTGAGCGCGAGGTTCGCCGCCGTGGTGGTGCGCCCCTCCCGCCGCCCCGCGGACGTCACGGCGACGACGCGCACCGGCCGCCGCGCGGCGAGCCGCACGAGCCGCTGGTAGAGCACGCGATACTGCTCGGCCGCGGGCGAGTCCGGCTTGTCGAGCGCGACCAGGCGGGCCTGCTCGGAGGGCACCGGGATGGTGGCCTTCAACGTCTCGGCGGGCATCATGGCGTTTCCCCTTTCTTGCCGGGGGGGCGCGGAGAGACTGCGCCCCCCCGGTCCCCCCACTCGCTCAAGATCTGCACTCGCGGCGAAGCCGCGCTCATCGTGGGGGGCCCCCTGGGGGGCCGGGGCAGCCTCATCCGGCTGCCCCTTCGAACGATCCTGCTGGGGGGCACGATAAAACTGCGCCCCCCAGTCCCCCACTCGCTCCGGGGCAGCCTCATCCGGCTGCCCCTTCGCTCGTTGAAGCCCCGTTCATTGCGTCCTCGACCGGCTCGGCCCGATGCGCGGGATGGCCGCGAGCACCGGCACGCCCAGCGCCGTCGCGTCCTCCGGGCCCCGCACCGAGGCGTCGAGCCACTCGGCGATGCCGGCTGCGGCCAGCCCCGCCGCCACGGCCGCGAGCAGCGCCAGCCAGAGGAGGCGGGCCCGGTCCGGCGCCGAGGCGTGGGCCGGCACCACGGGGGCCTCCACCGTGCGGAACATCGAGCCCTGGTCCGCCGTGAGCAGCGACTCGGCGGCGGCGGCGTCTCCGCGGCGCCCCAGCACCGAGGCGTAGCGGCCCTTCAGCACCTCGTACTCGCGCGCGAGGCTGGCGAGCTCCGCGCCCCACCGCGGCGCCGCGTCGACGCGCTTCTGGTAGGTGGCGAGCTCCTTCTCCAGGTCGGCCAGGTGGGCCTCGTGCTCGCGGAGCTCGGCGTCGATGCGGCCGAGGTGCTCCTGGACGCGCTCCTGGCGGAAGCGCTGGGCCTCCGCGTCGCGCCGCGCCTTCGCCTCTTCCCACTCCCGGCGGGCGCGCCGGACGTCCGGGTGGTCCTCGCCGTAGCCGGCCTGGAGCCCCTGGAGGCGCCGCCGCGCCGCGTCGAGCGCGGCCTCCGCCATCCCCGGAGCGCTCGGCGCCTCCGGGATGGACGACATCACCTCGGTCCGGCGCCTGCGCGCCTCGGCGAGGAGCCCCTGGCGCATCTCGATGAGCGCCTGGATGCGCCCGATGGAGCGCGCGTTCGCGTCCACCATCTCGGGCAGCTCGGTCTGGTGCTGGACCTTGAAGGCGAGGATGCGCCCCTCCTCCTCGGTGAGCGCCTTGGCCATGTCGGCGGTCTGGGTGTCGAGCGTCTCGCGCAGCGAGCGCGCCTGCGCCTGCATCACCTGGCGCGTCAGCTCGCCGTAGTAGCGCGGCAGGAGCTCGGCCGCCTTCGCCACCTTGCGCGGATCCCGGCCGCGGACCTCGACCACGAAGAGGAGCGCCGGCGGGCCTCCCGCCACCTCGCCCTCGAGGCGGACCTCGACGGAGCGCCGCAGCCGCGAGACCGCCTCGTCCATGTCGTTTCGCAGATCGGGATAGAGGTCCGTCTCGCGGATGACGCGCTCGAGCACGGGCCTCGCCAGGACGCCGTGCTTGATGGTCCGCATCCGCTCCTCGAACCCGGTGGCGTTCAGCGCCGGGAAGAACTCCGCCGGCAGGCGCCGGGCCTCGATCTGGACGACCGAGGCCGCCGAGTACTCGGAGGGGACGCCGAGCGCGGCCACCACCCCCACGAGCGCGACCCCCGCGCCCACGAGGAGCGCGAGCCCGCGGCGCCGCTTCAGCGCTGCGAGCACGTCCTGCAGGGTGTACGTGCGTTCCATCGGGCCCTCCCCTCAGTGGACCGGCATCTCCCACCCGAGCCGGAGCCCGACGGTGGTCCGTCGCAGGGCGGGCGACGGATCGTCGAGCCGCGCGAAATGTGTGGCTGCCAGCGACAGGCGCACGTTCATCCCCACGAGGCGCCCCACCTCGCCGCCGGCCGCCCAACCCGTGACCGCGTCGTTCCCGCTCGGTGCGACCCCGGAGTGCCACACGCCGGCGTCGCCCCGCGCCATCCAGCGGCGGTGCTCGCCGAAGTGCGATTCCACGCCGAGCTCGACCGCGTCCACGAGGCCGGGCCGGGCGGTGGTGCCGATGCCGAGGCCGTGCGAGGCGGAGGTGCGCAGGCCCCACCCGCGGCCCTCCATGAGGAGCTGCACCGACGCCTCCGGGACGACCGCCGAGCCGGACTGGCCGAGCCAGATGGCCGGCCCCGCGTAGGCGTCGAGCGTGACCCGCCGCGCCGCGACCCAGCGGGCGCGGGCGCGGAGCGAGTGCGCCCAGGCGAGGTCGTTCCCGGTGGGGTCGAACCCCTGGAAGATGCCGAGCGAGTAGGCGCCGCCGAGCGAGAGCCGGTGCGACGTGCGGTGGAGCGCCTCCACGCCCGGCGCGTGCATCGCGCCGCCGGTCCGGTCCTCGAAGCGCACCGTGCGCTCGGTGAGGGTGACGGCCACGTCGGTGAGCGGATCGAGCCGGTAGTGGGCCCGACCCGTCCCGCCGAGGACCAGCGCCGATTGCCTCCCGGTGCGGAACACGCCGAGCTGCGCGAGGCCGACGGGATCGAAGGCCCAGGAGCCGCGGAGCGTGGTCCGGAGATCGAGGCGGCGCGTGGGCCGGGCCTCGAGGCCGAGGTCGCCGCGGTGGTTCCAGATGCCGTGCGGCGCGAGCCGCTCGTAGGCGAGCCAGTCGCCGCGCCAGGAGAGGCGCGCCAGGTAGAGGTGATCGTGCAGCCGGAAGCCGAGCTCGGGCGAGACGCGCCCCATGCGATCGTCGTTCAGGCCGTCGTGCAGCGGGTTCGAGTCGTAGCCTCCCTCGAGGGAGAGGCGGGCGATGGGCTCCACGACCGTGACCGCCCCCGACCGCGCGGCGGCTCCGAGGATCGCGGCGCAGCACGCCGCCTTCCAGAGTCGCCTCCGCGCACCCATCGCCCGCCTCACGCCCCGGCGCTCGTGGCTCGCCTCCGGCTACGGCACGTACAGGACGTCCCCGCCCCTGAGCCAGAGCGCACCCGCCGCCTCCCCCTTCACCAGATCCTTGAAGGAGAGCGTCGCGCGATCGGTGTTCCCGTCCGGCTTCTGCCGGAGCCACACGACCTCGTCGCCTCCGAACTCCGTGCGCCCGCCTGCGAGCGCGATGGCCTGCACCACCGTCATGCGGCCGCGCAGCGGGAACCCGCCCGGATGCGCGACCTCGCCGAGGACGAAGACGCGGGACGCGTTGATCTCGCGGACGAGCACCGCCACGGTGGCGTCGTGGATGTAGGGCGCGAGGATCTTGGTCAGGCCCGCCTGCAGCTCGCCCGGCGTCTTCCCCGCGGCCTCCAGCTCGCCCGCGAGCGGCAGCGAGATCTTTCCGTCGGGCCGCACGGGCACGACGCGCGTCAGCTCCGGCTCGTGCCACACCACGACCTCGAGCACGTCCTCGCGCCCGATCCGGTACTCGCCCAGCTCCGGCCGCGGGTCGGGCCTGTGAGCCCCCGTCGAGGCGCAGCCCGCGAGGAGCATGGCGGAGAGGATCGCTTTGTACGGTCGCATCGAGACGCCTCCGAGGGACCCGCGGGGACGCGCGGTCGCCGAATGACGGCGCTGCAGCGAGCACGGGCCGTGCCACATGTCCGGCGGCGGCGCACCCGCAGTCGCGGGAGCGCGGTCTACGCACGCGGGAGCGGGCGGCCGCGGCCGGGCCACGCGAGCGAGCGGTGGCAGGCCCGTGACGCGATCCACCACCGGAGGGCGAAGCGGTTTCCACACCATGGGAACGGGCCTGCCAGCGTTGCCGCGGCGCGCCCGGCGCATGACGTTCCCTCAGGACGCGCCGCTCGCCGGAGCTCGGCCGCGCGACCGCGGGGGGGCGGCACCATGGTGAGGGTGGCGGGGTGGACGGCAGGCCTCTTCGGGGCAGGCGCGGCGATCTCCCGGTTGTTCTCGTCGCCCTGGTCCGAGCCGATCGTGCTGCTCGCGCTCGGCATCGCATTCCTCTTCGTGTCGAGGCGGACGGGCCGCGCGCGCACGATCGTGGCGAAGCTTCCCGCGCGAGCTCCGGCGCCGAAGCCCGCGCCGGCGCCTGCGGTGCGAGCGGCGGTTCCGGTCGAGCAGTCGGCGTAGGCCGCGGCCCGCTCACTCGATCATCGCGGCGTCGCGCGGATCGACGATGGCGCAGTCCTTGATCTTGTAGAGGAGCGCCTTGTAGCTGACCTTGAGGCGCTTCGCGGCCTTCCGCTTGTTCCAGCCGCTGCGCATGAGCGCGCGCAGGATCGCCTCGCGCTCCGCGATGCGCGCCGCCCGGCGCGCGACGTCCTTGAGCGGCGCGTCCTCGGGGAGGGACGCGTGCAGCCCCGGCGCGTCGAGGCGGACCGCGTTCGAGGCCGCGTTCGAGGCGGCGCTCGCGAGCGGGGCCGGAGCGGCGCGAGCGGACGGCCCCAGCTCGCCGAGGACCATGGACGGATCGCGCAGCACCACGAGCCGCCGGACGAGGTTCTCGAGCTCGCGCACGTTCCCGGGCCAGTCGTACGCGTGGAAGCGCTCCATGACCTCGGCCGGGACCTGCTCGAGCCCGCCGCGGTAGCGGTTGCGGTACTTGTCCACGAAGTGGCGCACGAGCGGGCCGATCTCCTCCTTGCGCTCTCGCAGCGGCGGCACCCGGATGGTGACGACGTTCAGGCGGTAGAAGAGGTCCTCCCGGAACGTCCCCTGCCGGATGGCCGTCTCGAGGTGCCGGTTCGTCGCGACCACGACGCGCGAGTCGACCCGGACCGACCGCTTGCCGCCCACGCGATAGAACTCCTCGTCCTGGAGGACCTGGAGGAGCTTCGCCTGGAGGCGCGGGTCCATGTCGCCGATCTCGTCGAGGAAGATCGTGCCCTGGTCGGCCAGCTCGAACTTGCCCGGCTTCTCGGCGTGCGCTCCCGTGAAGGCGCCCTTCTCGTGCCCGAAGAGCTCGCTCTCGAGCAGCTCCCCCGGCAGCGCGGCGCAGTTGATCTTCACGCACGGCCGGGCGGCCCGGCGGCTCGTCGCGTGGATGCGGCGCGCCACCACGTCCTTGCCGACCCCGCTCTCTCCCACGAGCAGGATCGGGACGTCGGTGTCCGCGATGCGCGAGACGAGCGACCAGACGCGCTCCATGGCCCCGGAGAGCGTGGCGGGCGGCAGGGAGGCGTCCGCTTCCCCGTCCGCTCCCTCGCGCGCGGGGACGCCGGGCGCCCGGCGCCCCGGCCCCTCCAGCGCGCGGCGGAGCACGAGATCGAGCTCGGCCACCTCGAACGGCTTGGGCAGGTAGTCCGTCGCGCCGAGCTTCATGGCGCGGACCACCGCCTCGGCCTCGGAGAGCGCCGACATGACGATGACGGGCACGCGCGCATCCCGCTCCGCGATGCGGCGCAGCACCTCGAAGCCGTCTGGCTCCGGCATCACGAGGTCGAGCAGCACGGCGTCGGGGAGCGCGGGGGCGAGCGCGGCGAGCCCCTCCGCCCCGCCGCGTGCGCGGCGGACCTCGTATCCAGCGGCGCCGAGGTACTCGCAGAGCGCATCTCGCGCCCCGTCGTCGTCCTCGATGACGAGCACGGTGCAATCGTTGTCCATCCCGGTTCCGTTCGCAGCGATGGGGTTGCCGCCGCTGAGAAAATGCAACGACTCCTTCGGTCTGGCACCGGCCCGAACCTGGGATTCACCGCGGGGCCTCCCACGCGGGGCGCCGGCTTCGCGATCAGTACACCTTCGCGACCTCGGCCCCCGAGTAGTACGCGCGCAGGATCTCGCGGTAGCCCTGCCCGTCCTCGGCGCGGCCCACCGCCCCCCACTGGCACATGCCCGCGCCGTGACCCCAGCCGCCGCCGCGGAGCACGACGGCCCCCTCCGCCTCGTCCACGACGAACATGGCGGAGGGCAGGTTCCCGAGGAGGCGGCGGATGCGGAGCTCGCCCGCGACCTCGGCCCGGCCCGCGTCGC
>DATDDC010000089.1:0-2312 GCA_036523995.1 Anaeromyxobacter sp. | reverse complement strand
GCGAGGACGTCGAGCTCCGCGTCCAGTTCTCGTGAGCGGCGCCGCCGTCACGCGACCGGGGCGCTCGCCCGTAGCGGGTGTCCGCGCAGCCACTCGCTCCCGCCGTCCGCGTGGTGCTCCTGCTTCCACACCGGCGAGCGCGTCTCGAGCTGCTCGAGCACGTACCGGGAGGCCTCGAACGCCGCCTCGCGGTGCGGCGAGGCGACGGCGATGACGAGGCTCGCCTCGCCGACGGAGAGCCTGCCCGAGCGGTGGACGATGGCGACGCCGAGCCGCTCGCCCCAACGCGCTCGCGCCTCCTCGCCGATGTCCCGGAACGTCCGCTCCGCGAGCGGGACGTGCGCGTCGTAGGTGACCGCGACGACGCGGCGGCCGCGGTTGTGATCGCGCACCACGCCCGAGAAGACGATCTGGGCGCCGTTCTCGGGGAGCGACAGCTCGCGCGCGAGGAGGTCCAGCGAGATGGGGTCGGACGTCATCCGGGCCACGATCGAGCTCATTCCGGTCTAGCCTCCGCAAACGGGGGGAAGGATCGCCACGCGCACCGGGTCGCCGGCCAGCCCCAGCGCCTGCGACTCGAGCAGGATCCCGTCGTCGAAGGCGAGCGCCGAGGCGTCGACGAGGTCGCGGTGAGCGGGGGACCGCGCCAGCTCGTCGCGGAGGTGCCGGCGGAGCTGCGAGACCGTCGTGCCGCGAGGCACCGCCAGCCAGAGCTCCGCCGCCTCGGCGAGCTCGCGGAACGCGCCGAACAGGCTGACGCGGACCGCCACCAGGTCCGACGGCGCTTCGAGCGCGATGGTCATGGCGCGCCGTCCTCCTCTAGCCCCCGCCCACGAGCGGGAAGATCGACACCGTGTCACCGGCCGAGAGCCGGTCGGCGAGCTGGGCGTGCCGCCCGCTCACCATGAGGATCCCCACCTCGCCCCGCGGGATCCCCAGCCCGTCCACGACGTCGCCGATCGTCGCTCCCTCGGGCGGGTCGAGCTGCGCGACGTCGAACCGCCCCTTGCGAAAGGTGGCGAAGAGCTTCACGGTGAGCACCATCTCCGGCACCTGGCCTCGTCCGGCGGGAGGGCGCTTCGCCCTCCCGCCCGACCCCGGCTCACCAGTTGAAGACGCGGTCCAGCTCCTCCGGCTTCACCTGGAAGGTCACCTGGTGCGGCGCGAGGGGCTGCTGCTCGAAGAAGCGCGGCAGGCGGTCGTGCACGGCCGTGAACCCGGCCCGGGTGTTGAACGAGCGCTCCGCGGAGAGGACCTTCTTGCCGAGCGCGACGACGTCGTCGGCCGTGAGCGTGAGCCCGTACTGCGCGTTGAGGAGGTCGATCAGGTTCTGGAAGGTGTCCGGCTGGTCGAGGACGGCGAAGGCGATGAAGAGGCACATGCCGGTGGAGTCCACGGCCGCGGTCGCGATCTGGAGGTTGCGCGACAGCTCCACCTGGCCGTCGGGCTTGAGCGGATCGACGAAGCCGCCCACCTTGAGGATGTTCGTGGCGACCGCGTAGCCGGCGGTGTGGTCCGCGCCCATGGTGGTGGTGGCGTACGTGACGCCGATGCCCTGCACGGCGCGCGGGTCGTAGGCGGGGATGGCCTGGTTCTTCACGACCGGCACGCGCTCGACGCCGAACACCTTCCCGGTCATGCCAGCGCCCGAGCCGAGGATGCGGCCGAGGGGCGTCCCCTTGCCGACCTCGCCGAGGAGGCGGATGGCGCCTTCCGCGTCGCCGAACTTCAGGACGCCGGCCTCCATGGCCACGCCGATGGTGACGCCCATCTCGATGGTGTCGAGGCCGAAGTCGTCGTCCATGCGGTCGAGCTGGGCGATGGCGTCGAGGTCGTCGATGCCGCAGTTGCCGCCATGCGACCAGACGGTCTCGTACTCCGGCTGCTTCGTGACGTACTTGCCGTTCCTGTCGTGGAAGATTCCGGAGCACTGGATGGTGCAGCCGCGCTGGCAGCCGTGCGTGGCGAGGCCGCCGCGCTCGGTCTCGGTCTGGGCCTGCGTCTCCCCGCTGATCTTCGAGGCGCCCTCGAACCGGCCCTCCTGGAAGTTGCGGGTCGGGTAGCCGCCGGCCTCGTTCAGCACGTTCGTGAGGATGTTCGTGCCGAAGGCGGGGAGCCCCTGGCCCGTGACGGGATGGCGCTTCAGGCCCTCGACGAACGCCTTGGCGGCCTCCTTGAACTTCGCCGGGTCCTTGGGCTGCGGCGGCGCCGTCCCCGCCTCGTCGACGACGATGGCCTTGATCTTCTTCGAGCCCATCACCGCGCCCACGCCGCCGCGGCCCATGTGCCGGGGCGGACGCAGCTCGCGGTCG
>DATDDC010000088.1:0-19803 GCA_036523995.1 Anaeromyxobacter sp. | reverse complement strand
GCCCTCATCTCTTGAGTACTCAACGAGAACACGCGAGGGTCGGAACGCCCCCGGCAATGGCTTCTTGTCGACAGCTGTCTTGCTCTGGCCTTCCTCGAGGGCGTGCTGAGCGTCTACGGTCGCCGCCAAGCTGCCGAGCGCCTCCATGGCGAGGAGCGTCTCCTCCTTCGGCTTCCCGTGGCGGCGGGTCTGGACGCGGATGGCCAGCGCCACCACCTCGATGGGCTCCTTCTGTCCGTCACGAACCGTGAAGCGCTTCCACTCTCGGATGTCACGCCGTCGGAGGAAGTAGGAGACCCGGTGTCACGTCGGCGGTCGGCCCACCTTCGGCCGGGCCACCTTGCGCACCACCATGGTCGACGGCACCTCCAGCACGTAACGCTCGCCGCGCTTGGCCAGCCGATCCCGGAAGGCCGTCGATCTCCCGAACTCCGCGTCCCCGACGATCCATCGGTGCGGCAGCCGAGGACCGACGTGGCGCAACATCTCGTCGGCGAGCTCCCAAGGCTTCTTGAACCTCACCGCCATCGGCACCTTCGCCTTGCGACGGCGCTCCTCGTCGAATGCCCACGCGCGCGGCAGGTAGAGCCGCTCGTCCACCAGGGTGGAGGATTCCTTGCCCGCGTAGGCGAGGAAGACGCCGAGCTGGCAGTTCTCCACCTTCCCCAGCCGTCCGCACCACTGGCGCGCCACCCCGACCGACTCGGTGCCCTTCTTCGGCATCGCCGAACCATCCACCACGAGTGCGCCTTGCGGATCGCCGATCTCGTCACCGACCTCCTGCTGCAGGCGATCGAGAAGCGGTCCGTGATCCCAGGGGCTCACCCCCACGAAGTGCTGCAGCTGGCGCCGATCCACGCCCTGCGCCAGCGCGATCGGCTCCACCGACTTGCGCTTCGTGCCGCCGAGCAGCCCTGCCACGAACGCACCGAGCTGCTTCTCCCGCGAGGTCCAGCCGACGACCTCCTGGTACGGCTTCACAAACTCGACCAGCCTCTCCGCCAGCGCCGCCACGTCCCGCGCCTCCACCCTGCCCACGTCCACCGTCTCGCCCACGCCCGACCTCCCGCGCACGCTTCACCGCTGGAGGAAGCCCAGCACGGCGGGGATCGCCGTCAACTTCTCCGGCTTCGAGTGATCGGAGTGCCCGGCAAAGCGTTGTGGGATCGATCGCTTCCGATCCGCAACAGATCAAGCGTCACGGGTGGAGCTCCTTCTTTGCTACCAGTCAACACCATCTCGTACAGTAGAGTTGCCAAGCGGAAGGATCCATGTCGGGACATACTACATTCCTTAGACTACATTCCTTAGGTGAGAAGCATGAGAACCGAAACGCAATTCCGGAAGCCGAGCAGTATGGAGGCGGCGGTTATTCGGCGTCTGTTGACTGCGGAGTTCCCGGGAAAGCAGGACCTGGCCAAGCAATTGAATGGTCATCGAGTACGGATTATTGATGATGAGGGTAGCCTGGAAATCGAACCGAATGCTACGGCGAAACCGGCTGCGGTCGAAAAGCGAATACCGGTAGAGGCTGATGGGGTTGATGAAGACGGCATTTGCATCCATGTTTTGCTGCACGTTGTTGAGGGTTTTGCAACGGAGCTGGAGATATATAAAGATGACGGATCTCCCGTCAGGAGAATGCCGTCAGCGGATGATCTTGAGGTGATGGTGCTGGGGAACTGACCGACAGCTCCACTCTCATGGGCTAATCAAGAGGTCGGAGCGACGAGCGCAGAAGTTCTGGAGGAGGTCCCGACCGAAGTAATCAAACTGGGAATCCGTTCACCTCGTAGCCAGCGGTCACCGCCCCGTCCCCGCGCGCACCGCCGCCAGGAACGCGTCTGGGTCCTCGGGGGTGAGGACGACGCGCCTCACGGCCGTGTCGACGAGGACGTACGCGTCGCCTCTCCAGGCGTAGAGCTGGACGTCGCCGAGCTCCACCGAGCGGAAATGCCCGTACGCCACCCCGCCCGGCACCGCCGTCCCGGCCACGCGCCGGAGGCGGTGCGCGTAGGCGGGATGGAGCGGCTCCGCGCGACGCACGTCGGCGAGCGGGATGACCACGGCGGGCGCGAGGTTCCGCTCGATGCGGATCTCGCCGCCCTCGACCCGGGCCGACGCGGGCGAGAAGGCCCAGGCGCCCAGGAAGACGCCGCCCAGGACGACCGGCAAGAGCATCACCACGACCGCGAGGCCGACCTTCACCGCGCGCGGCATGGGCAGGCGCTCGAGCGACGCCTCGGGGATGGCGTGCGCCGCCCCGGGCGCCCGGGCGCGGAGCGCGTCGAGGAAGCGATCCGCGGGCTCGGGGGAGAGGACGAACCGGTCGGCCGCCTCCACGAGGACGAGCCCGGTCCGCCGCGTCGCGTACATGCGGTAGGAGCCGAAGCGCCGGCTCCAGAACCGGCCGTAGTAGCCGAAGAGCCCGCCCGACCCGGCGATCCGGAGCGAGCCCGCGAGCAGGCCTTCGGGAAGCGCGCTCGCCGCGCGGATCTCCCGGAGCGGCACGTCGATGGGCCGGAGCGGCCGCTCGACGCGGAGCCGGCTCCCCTCGATCGAGTAGCCCTTCGGCGCGAGCGCCCAGGCGAAGCCGATCGTCGCGGCGATGGCGGCGAGGACGAGCGCGACCGCAGGCGCGGGGATCGCCCCGTCCAGCCCGACGGCGAGGCAGACCACGACGACACTCGCCCCGAGGAGCACGACCACCGCGCCCCGGGTGGTGAGCCAGAGCGTCCTGTCCCACGGCGCCTCGAAGCGCATGCCGCGATGGTATGCCAGGCGGGCCGGCCCGTGGCGCTCCGGGTCAAGAGATCGGCGCCCGGCGTCAAGAAAGCCCGCGTGCTTCGGGGCATCTTCCTCATCGCAGGGAGCAGGCATCGAGGAGGACACGGACATGACCGGCACGCGAGACGCAGACGCGGTCGTCATCGGCTCGGGGATGGGCGGCCTCGCCGCGGCGGCCATCCTCGCCCGCACGCACGGGAAGCGGGTCCTCGTGCTCGAGCGCCACTGGCGCGCGGGCGGGTTCACGCACACCTTCTCGCGCCCCGGCGGCTTCACCTGGGACGTGGGCGTGCACTACGTCGGCGCGGACGTCGTTCGGCCCGGGATGCCCCGCGACGTCCTCCAGGTGACGACGGGCGGCGCCCTCTCCTGGACGCGCATGCCCGATCCCTTCGAGCGGCTCGTCTTCCCGGGCTGGGAGTTCGAGATCCGCTCGGGCAGGGAGCGCTTCGCCGAGGACCTCGCCCGCGCCTTCCCCGCCGAGGCGGGCGCGGTGCGCGCCTACCTCCGCGACGTCGATCGGGCGGCGAGCGCCACGGTGATCCGCGCCCTGCGCGGCACGGCGCCGGCTCCCGTCGCCGCCGCGGCGCGCTGGCTCCTCGCCGGCCGGCTCCGCCTCGCCCGCCGCACCACGAAGGACGTCCTCGACGCCCGCTTCCGGGACGAGCGGCTCGAGGCCCTGCTCGGCGCGCGCTGGGGCGACCACGGGCTCCCGCCCGCGAGGAGCGCCTTCCTCCCGCACGCCGTCATCACGGCCCACTACCTCGAGGGCGGCTACTACCCCGAGGGCGGCGCGCGGGTCATCGCCGACGGGGCGGAGCGCGTCGTCGCGGAGGCCGGCGGCGCCGTGAAGGTGCGCTCCGAGGTGGAGCGGATCCTCGTCCAGGGCGGCCGGGCGGTGGGCGTGCGCCTCGCCGGAGGCGAGGAGATCTCCGCTCCGCTCGTCATCTCCGACGCGGGGGCGCGGGCGACCTTCCTGAAGCTTCTCCCGCCCGAGGTGCCCATCCCGTTCCGCGACGACCTCCGGCGCGTCGAGCGCAGCATGGCCCACGTGTCGCTCTACCTCGGCCTCTCCGCCTCGCCGGAGAGGCTCGGCGTCCGGGGCGAGAACTTCTGGATCCACGACGAGCTCGATCAGGATGCGATGTGGCGGCGCCGCGGCGAGGTGCTCCGCGGCAAGGCCCCGCACGTCTACCTCTCGTTCCCCTCGATGAAGGACCCCGAGGCGCGGGCCCACACCGCCGAGATCGTCACGGCGGTCGACGCGGCCGACTTCGAGCGCTGGGCCGGGACCGCCTGGAAGAAGCGGGGCGCCGAGTACGAGGCGATGAAGGACCGCATCGCCGACGCCCTCCTCGATCTCGTCGAGAAGCGGCTGCCCGGCTTCCGCTCGCTCGTCGCCTGCCGGGAGCTCTCGACGCCGCTCACGACCGAGAAGTTCACCGGCCACCCCGGCGGCGAGATCTACGGCATCCCCTTCACGCCGGAGCGGTTCGACATGGACTTCCTGCAGCCGCGCACGCCCGTCGCGGGCCTCTACCTCACCGGCGCGGACGCCCTCTTCATCGGCGTCGTGGGCGCCGCCATGTCGGGCCTCATGACGGCGGTGGCCGCGACCGGCCCTTCGACGTTCCGGCGCGTGCGGGACGCGGCGCGCGCGCTCGGCGCGTCCCCAGCCACGCCGATGGAGGCGCTCCCTTCCAGCGCCGGAACGCGCGGGTGAAGGCGCTCTGGTCGGAGAAGCCGAGCCGGTAGCCGACCTCGGCGAGCGTCGCCGCCCGCGCGGCGAGGAGGCGCTCCGCCTCCGACTCCCGGAAGAGGTCCACCACCTCGCCGAAGGAGCGGCCGGCCGCGCGGAGCCGGCGGTGGAGCGTCCGGACGGACATGCCGAGCGACCGCGCCACGGCGCGGGCGTCGCCGCCGCCCTCCGGAAGGAGCGACCGGAGCCGCGCCCGCACCGCCTGCTCGAGGTCGCTCGCGGAGGACCCGAGCTCGAGCCGCTGGGCGAGGCCGCGCAGGGTCTCCTGCAGCATGGGATCGGCGCCGGGGAGCTTCGCCTCCCAGCTCTCCTTCGGGACGCGCACCGCGGCCACGGCGCAGCCGAAGGCGACCGCAGTGCCCAGGAGCGCCTCGTGCCGCGTGGGGCGGGCGGGCGCGGGGCGCGTGAGCCGGATCTCCGAGGCGCGAAACGGGTGCGAGACGGGCCGGGAGCGGAAGCGGCCCACCGTCACGGCGATGGTGAACTCGTCGCTCACCTCCCGGGGCCGGCCGGGAGGGAGGCCGCCCGGCGACCACACCACGCGGACCTCGCCGCCGCCGCCCGCGCGCACGACCTCGAGGGAGAAGCCCGAGGCGACCGTGCGGAACCAGGCGGCGAGCGAGTCGAAGGCGGAGGCCACGTCGGCCGAGCTCGCGGCGAGGTAGTCGAGCGGCCCGAAGGCGCCGAATGGAACGGCGATGCCCACCTCCGTGGGAAGCTCCTCCCTCGGCGCGCGGCGGAAGGCGTCCTGCCACATCCGCCCGAAGGCCTCCGCCGGCAGGACCCCGTCGACGGGCTCGAGCGCGGAGCGGGAGATCCCCGCCGCCTCGCGGATCGCCTCGGCGTCGAGCCCGACCCCCCGGAAGCCGGCGAGGAGGGCCCGCGCCGCGGCGGCGGAGACGAGGGCCACAGCCGTCAGCTCACGGTGGCGCCGAAGATCCGTCCCACGCCGTAGGTGACGCCGGCGGCGAGCGCGGCGAGGCCCGCCATGCGCGCGGCGGAGACGAAGACGTTCGTGCCGGAGAGGAAGCCGACGAGGCCGCCCACGCCGGCGAGGACGACGAAGCAGAGCGCCGCGGCGATGCCGATCGCGGACGACCCATGCGTGGCGAGGAACGGCAGGATCGGCACGAGCGCGCCCACGGAGAACATCGCGAAGGACGAGAGAGCGGCCTGCATGGGCGAGCCGAGCTCTCCTGGATCGAGCCCGAGCTCCTCGCGCACGAGCGTGTCGGCCGCGCTCTCCGGGTTCTTGAGGATCTCGGCGGCCGTGCGGCTCGCCTGCTCCGTGGAGAGCCCCTTCTGCTTGAAGATGAGGGCGAGCTCCGCGGCCTCCTCCTCGGGGGCCTCGGCGATCTCGCGCCGCTCCATGGCCACCTGGCGCGCGAGGAGGTCGCGCTGGCTCGCCACGGAGGTGTACTCGCCCGCGCCCATGGAGAACGCGCCGGCGAGGAGGCCGGCGAAGCCGGTGACGACGACGGTGCGCGGCTCGACGCCGGCGCCGGCCACCCCGGCGATGAGCGAGAGGTTCGAGATGAGCCCGTCGTTCATGCCGAAGATGGCGGCGCGGATGGAGCCCGTCGCCCGCGAGGAGCGGTGCCAGCGTTCCCGCTGGGCGATGAGCTCGCGGGCCTCCGTCGGGTCTCCGCGCGAGAGGCCCACGACCGTGCGGCGGTGGGCGCGCTCCTCGTCCGCGATGGCCGCCGCCTCGCCCCCCTGGGCGTCGTACTTCTCCGCGTCGCCGGCCTCCGCCTCGAGCACCATGGGGACGACGGCGGCGGTCCCGAGCCTGCGGGCGAGCCAGATGAGGGCCCGGATGCGCGAGGAGGGCTGGTCCGGCGGGATGGCCACGCCCTCGCGCTCGAGCTTCTTCTGCCAGAGGTCCGCGTGGCGCCGCTCGGCGAGCGCGATCTCCCGGAAGCTCGCCGCCTTGGTGGCGTCCTTCTCGTACTGGGCGAGGCCCTCGTAGAGCGCCGCGCCGTCGCGCTCGTCGATGAGGTTCTGCATCCAGAGGTCGGTGCGCGGGTTCATGGCTCGCGAATCTAGCAAACGGGGCGCCGCCGCCCAGGCTCGCCTTGATGGGTCGTCTGGACTATAAATCCGGGCTCCCGCAGAGGGGCCCCGTGCTGAAGCTCGACACCCGCGATCCCGCATTCCAGGCCGCATGGGCGAGGCTCTGCGCCCGCGGCGGCGAGGAGGACGAGGCGTCCGTCCGCGAGGCCGCAGCGCGCGTCGTCGCGGACGTCCGGGCCCGCGGCGACGAGGCGCTCCTCGAGTACACGCGGCGCTTCGACCGCTGGGAGCCCGGGTCGGCGGCGGACCTCGAGCTCTCCCGGGAGGCGATGAAGGCCGCGTACGCCCGGCTGCCGGCGGAGGGCCGCAGGGCGCTCTCCCTCGCCGCCCGCCGCATCGCGGACTTCCACCGGCGCGAGCGAGACGCCGAGGTGCCGGCGAGGCGCGACGCCTCGGGCACGACGCTCGCCCAGGTGGTCCGGCCGCTCGCGCGCGTCGGGCTCTACGTGCCGGGCGGGCGGGCCCGCTACCCGTCGTCGGTCCTCATGACCGCCATCCCGGCCCGCGTGGCCCGCGTGGGCGAGATCGTCGTCTGCTCGCCGGGCGTGAACGGCACGGGCGAGATGGACGACTGGACGCTCGCCGCCTGCCACGCCTCCGGCGTCTCGCGCCTCTTCCGCGCCGGCGGCGCGCAGGCCGTCGCGGCGATGGCGTACGGGACGGCCACGATCCCGGCGGTGGACAAGATCTGCGGGCCGGGGAACGCCTACGTGGCCGCGGCGAAGCGGATCGTCTTCGGCCAGGTCGACATCGACATGCACGCGGGGCCGAGCGAGATCCTCGTCGTCGCGGACGGCGGCGCCGACCCCGCCGAGGTGGCGAGCGATCTCATCGCCCAGGCCGAGCACGATCCGCGCGCGGTGGCCGTGCTCGTGACGACCTCGGGGGAGCTCGCCGACGCGGCGCTCGCCGAGGTGGAGCGGCAGCTCGCGGACCTGCCGCGCAGGGACATCGCCGCCGCCTCGCTCCGGGACCGCGGCGCGGCCGTCGTGGCGAGGGACATGAAGGAGGCCGTGGCGCTCGCCGACGCCTTCGCGCCCGAGCACCTCGCCCTCCACGCGCGGAACGCGGCCTCGCTCGTGCGCAGGATCTCGCGGGCCGGCGCCGTCTTCGTGGGGAGCTCCACCCCCGAGGCCGTGGGCGACTACCTGGCCGGGCCGTCGCACGTCCTGCCCACCGCGGGCACGGCGCGGTTCGCCTCGCCGCTCTCGGTCGCGACCTTCCGGCGGCGCATGAGCGTGCTCGACGTCTCGCCGCGCGCGCTCGCCTCGGTCGCGCCCGCGGTCGAGGCGCTCGCCACGGCGGAGGGGCTCACCGGGCACTGGCGCGCGGTGGCGCTGCGGGTGGCCAAGTCGAGGCCGAAGGCGAAGGCGTCGAGGCGCGTCCGGAGGGCGGCGCGCCGGCCGGCGCCGAGGAGGCGGCGGCGATGAAGAGGGACGGAGCGGCGCGCCGCGGCCAGGTGGCGCGGAAGACGAAGGAGACCTCGGTCGACGTGGACCTCCGCCTCGCGCCCGGCGAGGCCCGCATCGCGACGGGCATCCCCTTCTTCGATCACATGCTGGAGCAGGTGTCGCGCCACGGCGGGCTCGCGCTCCGCGTGAAGGCGAAGGGCGACCTCGAGGTGGACGCCCACCACACCGTCGAGGACGTCGGCATCGCCATCGGCGAGGCGCTCCGGCAGGCCGTGGCGGACAAGGCCGGGCTCGCCCGCTACGGGCACGCAGTCGTCCCGCTCGACGAGGCGCTCGTCGAGGCGGTGGTGGACCTCTCCGGCCGGCCGCACCTCACCTTCAACGCGAAGCTCCCGTCCGGGAAGAAGTTCATCGGTACCTTCGACGTGGACCTGACGCAGGACTTCCTCCAGGCGCTCGTGAACCACGCCCGCATCACCGTGCACGTGAACGTCCGCTACGGGCGGAACCTGCACCACGTGGTCGAGGCCATCTTCAAGGCCACCGCCCGGGCGCTCCGGGCCGCGACCGCGCGCGAGGGCGGCGCGGTGCCGTCGACGAAGGGGGTCCTCTAGAGATGATCGCCCTCGTGGACTACGGCGCCGGCAACCTCCGCTCCGTCGAGAACGCCCTCCGCAAGGTCGGCGCGGACGTCGTCGTGACGCACGACGCGGAGACGGTCCGCAAGGCCGACCGCGTGGTCGTTCCGGGCCAGGGGTCCATGCCCGCCTGCGCCGAGGCCATGCGCAGGAGCGGCGTCGCCGAGGCGCTCGTCGAGGCGATCCGCAAGGGCACGCCCGTCCTCGGCATCTGCGTGGGGCTGCAGATCCTCTTCGAGGAGGGCGACGAGGGCGGCGGCGCGAAGGGCCTCGGCATCCTGCCCGGGCGCATCCGCAAGCTCCCCGAGGACCAGAAGCTGCCGCACATCGGGTGGTCGCCGCTCCGCATGACCGCCGGGGCGCCCGCGCTCTTCCATGGCATGGACGGCGCCTACGCCTACTTCGCGCACTCGTACGCGGCGGGGGACGACGCCCCCGGCGTCGCCCTCACCACGACCCACGGCCGGCCCTACTGCGCCGCGCTCGCGCAGGGGAACCTCTACGCCGTCCAGTTCCACCCCGAGAAGAGCCAGAAGGTCGGGCTCGCGTTCCTGGAGCGGTTCGTCCGGGCGAAGGCGGGCCCGTGATCGTCATCCCGGCCATCGATCTCATGGACGGGGAGGCCGTCCGGCTCGAGAAGGGCGACTTCGCGACGAAGAAGGTCTACGCCAGGGACCCGGTCGAGAAGGCGGAGGAGTTCCGCGCCGCGGGCGCGACGCTCCTCCACGTGGTGGACCTCGACGGCGCCAAGGCCGGGCGCCCGGTGAACCTCGAGGCCGTGGCGGCCCTGTGCCGCGTGAAGGGCGTCGAGGTGGAGCTGGGCGGCGGGCTCCGCACGCTCCCGGACATCGAGCAGGTGCTGGCCCTCGGGGCGTCCTACGTCGTCCTCGGCACCGCCGCGGTGGGGCGGCTCGGCCTCGTGGAGGAGGCGTGCCGGAGGTTCCCGGGCCGCGTGCGCGCCGGCATCGACGCGCGGAACGGCGAGGTGAAGGTGGCGGGCTGGCTCGAGGGGACCGGGATGAAGGCCCTCGACGTGGCGCGCAAGGTGAAGGGCGCGGGCGTGTCGCTCGTCGAGTACACCGACGTGGGCCGGGACGGCATGTTCACGGGCGTCGACGCCGCGGGCGCGGCGCGGCTCCAGGCCGACGCGGGCGTGCCGGTGGTCGCCTCGGGCGGCGTGGCGAGCCTCCTCGACGTGGAGGCGTGCAAGGAAGCCGGCCTCGCCGGCGTCATCGTGGGCAAGGCCGTCTACGAGAAGCGGCTCGATCTCGCGGCGGCCATCGAGCTCGCGAGCCTCGAGTAGAGGACATCCTCATGCCCGCGAAGCGCATCATCCCCTGCCTCGACGTGAAGGAGGGGCGCGTCGTGAAGGGGGTCAACTTCCGGAACCTGCGCGACGCGGGCGATCCGGTCGAGGCCGCGGCGCGCTACGACGAGCAGGGCGCCGACGAGGTGACCTACCTCGACATCGCCGCCACGCAGGAGAACCGCGGCACGCTCGTCTCGCTCGTCGAGCGGACGGCGGCGCGGGTCTTCGCGCCGCTCACCGTGGGCGGCGGCGTCCGGAACGAGGACGACTTCGTGACCCTCCTCCACGCCGGCGCGGACAAGGTGTCGGTGAACTCGGCCGCGGTGAAGGATCGCGCCCTCGTCGATCGGCTCTCGCGCATCGCCGGCGCCCAGGCGCTCGTCGTCGCCATAGACGTGAAGCGCCGGCCCGCGACGAGGCCCCAGGAATGGGAGGTCTACGTCGCCGGCGGGACGAAGCCCACCGGGGTCGAGGGCGTCGCCTGGGCGCGCGAGGTGGCCCGGAGGGGCGCGGGCGAGCTCCTGCTCACGTCCATGGACCGCGACGGCACGCTGGCCGGGTACGACCTCGAGCTCCTCGAGCGGGTCTGCTCGGCGGTGTCCATCCCGGTCATCGCCTCGGGCGGCGTCGGGACGCTCGAGCACATCGCCGAGGGGCTGCGCATCGCGGACGCCGCGCTGGCCGCCTCGATCTTCCACGACGGCACGCACACCGTCGGCGAGGTGAAGGCGTACCTGCGTAACAAGGGCATTCACGTCCGCCCATGACAAGGGCTACAGGCTACAGACTTCAGGCTACAGGTCGTGCTGCGGCAGTTCCCGAAGCCTGTAGCCCGTAGCCGGTAGCCTCATAGGAAGCCGAACGGAGCTCCCCAATGGCAGACGAGCGTTTCCTGGCCCAGCTCTGGGCCACCATCGAGTCCCGCAAGGCGGACGAGACCGCCTCGAAGAGCTACACCCGCGAGCTCCTCGCGAAGCCGCCGAGCATCCGGCGCAAGATCATCGAGGAGGCCTACGAGGTGAACGAGGCGCACCAGGCGCTCTTCGACGGCAAGGACTCGAAGGACCACCTCGCCCAGGAGGCGGCCGATCTCATGTACCACCTGTTCGTCCTGCTCGCGTCCGTGGACGTGACCCCGAGCGAGGTGTACGCGGTCCTGGAGCGGCGCCACCAGCCGTCGCCGTCGCCGAAGCCCACCAGCGGTGGAAGCCCTTGACGAGGGAGGGGTTTTCGGCTAATTGCGACCCTTCAAACGCGCGAGAGAGCCGGGCGCCCTGGCGTCCGGCTCGTTTTGCGTTTCGGCCTGTGAAGCCCTTTGGAGAGAAAGCCCGAGGAACGAACGAATGACCGGTGTCCGCGTCAAGGAAGGCGAGTCCTTCGAGAATGCGATGAAGCGCTTCAAGAAGCAGTGCGAGAAGGCGGGGATCCTGTCCGAGATCCGCAAGCGCGAGCACTACGAGAAGCCCTCCGTGAAGCGGAAGAAGAAGGCCCTCGCCGCGAAGAAGCGCGCGCTCAAGAAGATGCGGAAGGGCGTCTAGCCTCGTTCGCGCGACGCGTTCGCCATGTCCCTCAAGGAACGGCTGGACCAGGACATGAAGTCGGCCATGCGGGAGAAGGCCCAGCTCAAGCTGGACACCATCCGCATGCTGAAGAGCGCCATCAAGTACCGCGAGATCGAGCTCATGAAGCCGCTCGACGACGCGGGGGTGCACGGCGTCATCGCCACCGAGGTGAAGCGCCGGCGCGACTCCGTCGAGCAGTACCGCGCCGGCAACCGCCAGGACCTCGCCGACAAGGAGCAGAAGGAGATCGAGTTCCTCCAGGCGTACCTGCCGCAGCAGCTCACCGAGGCCGAGATCCGGGCGAAGGTGGACGAGGCGGTGAAGGCGGTCGGGGCGCAGAGCATGAAGGACATGGGCGCCGTCATGAAGGCGCTCATGCCCGAGGTGCAGGGCCGCGCCGACGGGAAGGTCGTGAGCGAGCTCGTGAAGGCGCGGCTGTCGGGGAAGTGATCGGTGCGCTCGGAGCGGCGCGCCTGCGAGACGGAGAGAGCGCCTGATTCCGGATGCGGTGATCGACGAGATTCGCGACCGCGTCGACGTCGTGGCGGTGATCGGCCGCCACATGGAGCTGAAGAGGGCGGGGAGGACGTGGAAGGGCTGCTGCGTCTTCCACGGAGAGAGGACGCCGAGCTTTCACGTCTATCCGGAGGACAAGCACTTCAAGTGCTACGGGTGCGGGGCCCACGGCGACGTGTTCGGGTTCCTGCAGCGGCTCGAGGGGAAGGAGTTCCCGGAGGTGGTGAGGGACCTCGCGCGCGAGGTCGGGGTCGAGATCCCCGAGGCGGAGGAGGAGTCGGCCGAGCAGAAGCGGCGGCGCAAGGAGCGGAACGAGATCCTCGCCGCCTGCGAAGCCGCCGCCCGCTACTGGGCCGCGCGGCTCGCCTCCAGGTACGGAGCGGGGGCGCGGGGGTACCTCGAGGAGCGCGGGGTCACTCCGGAGTCGGTCCGGAGGTTCAGGCTGGGGGTCGCGGCGGACGGGTGGAACGACCTCTCGCCGCGGCTCAGGGAGAAGGGCATCGGGCCCGAAGCGCTCGCCAGGGCGGGGCTCGTCATCGAGAGGAAGGAGAAGGCCGGAAGCTACGACCGCTTCCGCAATCGCCTCATGTTCCCCATCGCGGCCATGGACGGGCAGGTCATCGGCTTCGGCGGCCGCGCCCTCCCCGAGTCCGCCGACGGCGAGAAGGGCGCGAAGTACATCAACACGCCCGAGACCCCCCTCTACAAGAAGTCGAAGGTGCTCTACGGGCTCGACCTCGCCCGCGAGTCCATCCGCAAGACGCGGAGCGCGGTCCTCGTGGAGGGCTACTTCGACGTCATCGGGCTGCACCAGGCCGGCGTCGCGAACGCGGTGGCGGTGTGCGGCACGGCGCTCACGCCCGAGCACGTGGAGCTCCTCGAGCGCTGCGACTGCCGCGAGGTGACGATCCTCTTCGACGGGGACGTGGCGGGCCTGGCCGCGCCGGCGAAGGCGGCCGCGGCGCTCTTCCCCTCCGGCCTCGCCGGGAAGGTGGCGGTGCTGCCGTCGGAGGGCGGGAAGAGCGATCCCGACGAGTTCGCCCGCGCCAGCGGCAGGGCGGGCGTGGAGGCGCTCCTCGCCTCCGCGGCGCCGCTCTCCGAGTTCCTCATCGAGCGCGCGGTCGAGCGGATCTGCGGCGCCCGCCCCGGGGAGGCGGCGCTCGAAGCCAAGCTCGCCACCGTGCGGGAGCTGAAGGCGTTCGTGCGGATGATGCCCGCGGGCCTGGCGCGCTCGGTGTTCGAGGACGCCATCGCGAAGCGGCTCGACCTCGACGTCGGGGCGCTCCGCGCCGAGCTCTCGGGCGAGCGCCCGTCGGGGCGGGCGGCGGGCGGCCAGGGCGCCCGGCGTACCTCGCCAGGCGCCCCCGTCCGGGCTACGCCGGCGGCGCGCGTGAGGGCTCTCCTTCCGGGTCCTGCCGCCGATGCGCTGGGTCTCCTCGCCGCGTTTCCCGACCTGGCCGCCGTCGCGGAGGAGGAGAACGTGCCCTCGCTCCTGCCGCCGGGTCCGCTCGCCGAGCTCGCGCGCGCCCTCATCCGGGAGCCGCTGCCGATCGAGGAGGCGCTCTCCCGGCTCGCCGCGGGGGCGGACGGCGCTCTCGTACGGCGCGTGCGGGACATCGCCGGACCGGGGCGGCCCCGCCGCGAAGAGGCCGAGCGAGAGCTTCGAAAGGCCGCGGTGAAGGCCGCCATCGAGGCGATCCGGACGGAGCAGGATCGCCTGCTCGCGCTCGTGGCGCGAAAGGGCGCTCCCGTGCCCGCCGACCTCGCGGTGGCGACGCAGGTCGCCGCCCGGAGGCGGTCGGATCTGGAGAAGCGCCTGCGATCTCTGGAGCGTCCCGGATGAAAGCGAAGCTCCGAAGGATTCTAAACAGGTTGACCGGGCTCCCCCGCCCCAAGGGCATTAGAGAACAGCACCACCGAGCCGCCGAGCCGTCGAAGGAGTCGAGCGACATGACCAGCAGGGGCCACGCCGCCAAGAAGCCGCTCAAGAAGCCCGCCGCGAAGGCGAAGAAGCCCGTCCGGGCCAGGGAGCGGACCGCGAAGTCCGCGAAGGCGGAGGCGGCTCGCGCGGCGAAGGCCGCGAAGCCGGAGAAGGCCTCGGCGAAGGCCGAGAAGCTCGAGAAGGCCAAGGCCGAGAAGGAGAAGCTCCTCGCGAAGAGGAAGGGCGCCGCCGGCGAGAAGGGGGGCAAGGCGGACAAGCCCAAGGCGAAGCGCGGCCACGCCGGCGACGAGGAGGAGACGGAGGGCGCCGAGGAGAAGGAAGGCGCCGAGGCCGAGGACGACGACGAGGAGGAGGTCGACACGCTCGCCCACGACGACATGAGCGACATCACCGAGCGGTCCGAGGTGAAGGCGCTCATGGAGCGGGGCCGCGAGAAGGGCTTCCTCACCTACGACGAGGTGAACGACGCGCTGCCGTCCGACACCAGCTCGGATCAGATCGACGACGTCATGTCGATGTTCGGCGAGCACGACATCGAGGTCGTGGACGGCGCCGAGAAGAAGATGAAGCTCCCGGACAAGCCGCCCGAGCCGGAGGCGAAGGCGGAGACGTCCGAGGAAGAGAAGGAGGAGGAGGACGACGCCGGCTACGGCAAGTCCAACGACCCGGTCCGCATGTACCTGCGGAAGATGGGGTCGGTCTCCCTCCTCACCCGCGAGGGCGAGGTCGAGATCGCGAAGCGCATCGAGGAGGGCGAGAAGGAGGTCCTCGCCGCGGTGCTCGCCTCGGAGATCGCCATCCGCGAGATCAACGAGCTGGGCGAGCGGCTGCGCAAGGGCAAGATCCGCGTCCGGGACATCGTGAAGGACGCGGGCGACGAGCAGCAGGCCGAGCGCGAGGAGGAGGAGGTCGAGGAGGAGGTCGTCGAGGCCGAGCCGGTCGCCGAGGGCGAGGTCCCGGCCGCGGAGAGCGCCGAGCCCGAGAAGCCGAAGATCCCGAAGGAGGAGGAGAAGAAGGTCGAGCACGTCCTCAAGCACATCGACCGGATCAAGAAGCTCGATCGGGATCGCGAGAAGGTCGAGGAGATCTTCCAGGCGAAGAAGATCTCCCAGGTGAAGCGGCGCGAGCTCGTCGCCGAGAAGAAGGCCATCGAGAGCGAGATGATGGAGAACCTCGAGGCCATCCAGCTCAACAAGAAGCAGATCGACCGGATCGTCCAGAAGCTGAAGGGCTTCATCAAGCGCGTCGAGGAGGCCGAGCGCGAGATGTTCGACTGCGAGCGGCGCACCGGCGTGGCGGCGCGCGAGCTCCGGCGCATGCTGCGCGAGACGCGCGAGGACGAGGCCAGCCGCAAGAAGCTGGCGCGCAAGCTCGGCGGCTCGCTCGAGGACGTCGAGGAGCTCGACCGCGTCATGCGCACGGCCGGCCGGAAGATGATCCGCGTCCAGGAGGAGGCGGAGGTCCCGGTGGACATGCTGCGCCGCACCTACCGCGCCATCAGCGAGGGCGAGCGCAAGGCGGAGCGGGCCAAGACCGAGCTGGTCGAGGCGAACCTCCGCCTCGTCGTCTCCATCGCCAAGAAGTACACGAACCGCGGGCTCCAGTTCCTCGACCTCATCCAGGAGGGGAACATCGGCCTCATGAAGGCCGTGGACAAGTTCGAGTACAAGCGCGGCTACAAGTTCTCCACCTACGCCACCTGGTGGATCCGCCAGGCCATCACCCGCGCCATCGCCGACCAAGCCCGCACCATCCGCATCCCCGTCCACATGATCGAGACGATCAACAAGCTCATCCGCACGAGCCGCTACCTCGTGCAGGAGCTGGGGCGCGAGCCCACGCCGGAGGAGATCGCGGAGAAGATGGAGCTGCCGCTCGACAAGGTCCGCAAGGTCCTCAAGATCGCCAAGGAGCCCATCAGCCTCGAGACGCCCATCGGCGAGGAGGAGGACAGCCACCTCGGGGACTTCATCGAGGACAAGTCGCTCGTCAGCCCCTCCGACGCGGTCATCAACATGAACCTGGCCGAGCAGACGCGGAAGGTGCTCGCCACGCTCACCCCGCGCGAGGAGAAGGTGCTCCGCATGCGCTTCGGCATCGGGGAGAAGAGCGATCACACGCTGGAGGAGGTGGGGCAGGATTTCGAGGTGACCCGCGAGCGCATTCGCCAGATCGAGGCCAAGGCGCTCCGGAAGCTCCGTCACCCTTCCCGGTCGAAGCGGCTCAAGAGCTTCGTCGAGAGCTGACGGATTGTGGTAGGAGGGTTCCGACCGGGTGAAGGGAACGGGCCCATAGCTCAACGGCCAGAGCTGTCGGCTCATAACCGATCGGATCCAGGTTCGAATCCTGGTGGGCCCATTGAGATCGAGGAGCGAGAGCCTTGTCGTTGCGTGAGAAGCTGAAGGCGCTGGAGGAGCTGCAGCAGATCGACCTCGAGACGAACGAGGTCAAGGCGGAGCTGGACGCGCTGCCCGCGCGCCGTGCCGAGGCGGAAGCCGCGGTGACGGCGGCGCGGCGGGCCTGGGAGGAGGAGAAGACCCGCCTCGAGGGCAACGAGAAGGAGCGAAGACAGCTCGAGTCGCTCCTGGGCATGGAGCGCGACAAGGTCAAAAAGTGGGAGGGCCGCCTCGGCGAGATCAAGACGCCGCGCGAGTACGCCGCCCTTTCACGCGAGATCGACATCGCCAGGAAGACGAACGACAGCCAGTCGGAGCAGGTGAAGGAGCTCACCGGCCAGGCCGTCGAGATCCGCAAGGCCGTCGACGCGAAGGAGGAGGAGCTCTCCGAGCGCGAGGCCGCGGCCCAGGCGTCCATCGAGGAGCTCGACAAGAAGCGCGCCGCCGCCGAGGAGAAGATGCGCTCCCTCGACGCCCGCCGCGCCGCCGCCGTGAAGCAGGTCGACCCCGGGCTCCTCGCCAAGTACGAGAACATCAAGCGCCGCCGCGCCGGCGTGGCCATCGCCCCGGTGGTGGGGATGACGTGCAAGGGCTGCCACCGCAACATCCCGCCCCAGCTCGCCATCACCCTGCAGCGGGCGAACTCCATCGAGACCTGCCCGAACTGCCACCGCATCATCTACTCGGCGGAGGCGGTGAACCCGCCGGCGCCCTCACCGGCCTGATCGTGGCGAAGCCCGTCCTCGCGGAGCTGCTGCGCTTCATCGCCGCCAACGAGGACCTGCCGCGCGCGCTCCAGCGCTACCACGGGTACGACCGGGACACCCTCGGCAAGCTCATCAACGCGGCGGCCGATCGCGTGGAGGAGGCCGAGAAGGCGCGGGAGCCCGCGCCGGGGGCCGGGTCGAAGGGCCTCAAGGTCCGCAGGCAGTCCGACGTGGAGAAGGCCGCCGCCCGCGCCGCGGAGGAGCTGGACGAGGCGATGGAGCTCTCCAAGGCGGAGCGCGACAAGCGCCGGAAGGAGCGGGCCCTCGCCGAGGAGCGCGAGCGCGCCGCCGCCGCGGCGGCCGCCGAGGTGGAGCGGGCCAAGCGGACGCGGCTCTACACCGACGGCGCGGCCCGCGGGAACCCCGGACCGGCCGGCGCCGGCGCCGTCATCATCAGCCCGGACGGCCACATCGTCGCCAAGATCGGCAAGTTCCTGGGCGAGTCCACGAACAACGTGGCCGAGTACATGGGGCTCATCCTGGGCCTGAAGCGCGCCAAGGCCATGGGCATCAAGGAGCTCGACGTCTACTCGGACTCCGAGCTCCTCGTGAAGCAGCTCGCCGGCGACTACGCCGTGAAGGCCGAGCACCTCCGGCCGCTCTTCGAGGAGGCCCGCTCGCTCCTCAAGGCCTTCAGCGAGATCCAGGTCCGCCACATCCCGCGCGAGGAGAACGAGCAGGCGGACGCCATGAGCAACCGGGCCATCGACGAGCGCCTCTGACGGCAGCAGGCCGGCGGACCTTCGAGAGCGGAGCCTCTCGCCCTACCTCAGGAGCTTCAGGAACGAGAGCGTGTCCCGGATGATGCCGATGACGATCCAGACGAAGACGGCGCCGAAGGCGAATACCGCGAAGACGAGCACGTTCAGGTAGCGGCCCGGGATCGCGTAGTACAGCGCCAGCGGCGAGACGAGATAGCCGACGAAGAAGAACGCGACGAGGCCCGTGAGCAGGGTCCACTTCGCGCCGACCTCGCCGCCGACGATGGCGCGCCGGAGCCGCACGGCGAGCACGACGTCGATGCCCATCACCGCGATCGCGAGGGCGGCCAGGCCGTACGCCAGGAGTTGCATGGGTTCCACGGTGCTCCCTCCGTTCAGGCTCCGAGGACGTCGCGCATGGAGCGGCCGATCTCCTCCGCCTTCTTCCTGCTGATGAAGAGCCGCGTCATCTTCTCGATCTCGGAGACGGCCTGGGCGAGATCGGCCGGCCCCTGCCCCGCCGCCGCCAGGATCTCCATCGCCTGCCCGGCGTGCTCGCCGAGCTCCGCCGAGGCGATGGCGCGGAGCCGCTCGAGCGCCGAGGGCTCCTCGGGGCGACCCGCCGATGCCGCGGACGGCGCCGCCTCCTCGGCCGTCTGCGCGCGGAGGCGCCGGAGCGCCTGCGTGAGCGACATGGCGAGGAGCGCAGAGTTCACGTCGGCAGAGCAGAGGACGAGCAGCCAGGAGCCGCGCAGCGCGCGGACGACGGCGCGCCCGTCGCCGTAGCGCAGGTCGAGCGAGGCCCGGTCGTCCGCGAGCCAGTCCCGCAACCACGCATCGCCTGCGAGCTGCGACGCGAGCTGCTGGAGCCCCGCGGCGTCGAACACCTCCGGGAACGCCGACGATGCGACGTCGCCGGAAGGGCCGAAGACCATGCTCCCCACGACGCCCGGGACCAAGGAGAGCTGGCGGAGGGCGGATTCCTGCACGGCCGGGGCTCCCATGGCTACCTCGCTGCCGCGCGCAAGAGGATGCCGCGCACCGCCGCCACGACGAGCTCGAGCGGAGAGCCGGGCTCCACCTCCATGCACAGGAGGCCCGTGCCGACGCGGACGACCACGAGCGACTGGCGCTCGTTCTCGAGCGTGGCCACGGCGAGCTCGCGCAGCCCGAACGCCCCCCGGACGGCCGCGGCGGGCGCGAGGTCGAGGTAGACGCCGGTCGCGGCGAGGGCCTCCGCCTCGGGGCCGCCTCCGCCCGCGGGCCTGCCGTCGTTCCCGACGCGCACCACGCGCTTCACTCCGCGGATGGCGCGGATCTGGCCGAGCGGACCGCGCACGGACGGCTCCTTCGCTGGCTGTGCCGCGGCAGGGCTCGCGTTCGTGAGCATGGGACCGGCCCGGCGGCCCTCGTCGAGCTGACGGTGCACCTCCAGGAGGAGATGGCTGACGCTCTTCTGGATCGTCCGCTTCAAGGTGGTGGTGTTGGGGGCGAGATCGAACTGGCCCTGGGGCCAGCCGACGATCACGCGCACGGCGGCCTCGCCCGAGAGACCGTCGGCCTCCGCGTGCACGATCTCGCCTTCCACGAGGTAGAGGTGGCCGGTGAGGCCCTCGTTCTGCACGGTGATGAGGCCCGAGAAGCGGTTCAGCGCCCAGACCTGGAGGAGGTCCACGAGCGGAAGGTTTCCGACCGACCCCTGGAAACCGTTCGGCGCGCCTCCCCTCACCTCGTACGACATGCTCCCCCCCCACTCCCGGCCCGGGACGCTGTTCACCCTCCGTGAAGAAGAGCGCGTCCGGATCGAGCCACCGCGAGGATCGCAAGAATCGGCCGGCCCCGCAACTCGTGGACCGACGGTACGGCGGCTCGTCGCTCCTCTCGACCCCGGGTCGAGGGACGCGGCGCATTGGCGCGCCTCGCGTCGAGGCTTCAGGGCGG
>DATDDC010000087.1:0-5320 GCA_036523995.1 Anaeromyxobacter sp. | reverse complement strand
CGAGGCGAGCGTGGCGCGGCGCAGGTCGGCGAGGCGGGGCGGCCGGGAGCCGCGCGGGCCGAGGAGGCCGATCTCCCGGCGCACGAGGTGGATGCGGGCCACCCGCTCCGCGCCCACGTGGCTGGGGAAGCCTCCGGCGTGCGCGCCGGTCGCGAGCACCGCGCCCGCCCGCAGGAGGTCCGCGCCGATCCCCATGTCCGCCTGCACGAAGCCGATGAGCGGCGGCCCGAGGCGCGCGGCGAGCGAGAGGAGCGTCATCACCACCACGTCGCCGTTCGCGGCCACGAGCGACGGGGGCGCTCCCGCGTCCACCCGGCCGGCGGCGACGGCGGGCGCCGGCCGCCGCGCCCCGGACCAGGCGAGGACGTCGTCCTTCGAGAACCGCCACTCGCCGCCCACCCGCCGCGCCGGCAGCCCCTTCCTGAGGAGCCGGTACACGTGCTTCGGGTGAACGCGCAGGAGGGCCGCCACCTCGTCCGTCCTGAGCAAGCTCTCGTCCGCCATGCCCGATCCCCTCAGCCGTTCCGCGGCACGAGCCGCACGGCGGGCGCCTTCACGAGCGCGGCGATGCGCCGGCCCGGGACGAGCCCGAGGCGCTCGGCGCTGGCCCGCGTCACGAGCGCGACGAGCGGCGTGCCGCAGTCGAGCTTCAGGCGGACGAGCGGCCCCTCCTCGGCGCGCGCCACCACGGCGCCGGGGAGGAGGTTCTGCGCGGAGGTGATCGGGCCGGGCGCGTCCTCGAGCACGATCTCCTCCGCGCGGATGCAGGCCCAGGCCTCGTCCTCCAGGCCGCCGGGGTCGATCGCGGCGAGCTCCACCGCTCCGGAGCGCACGAAGGCGAGGCCCTCGGCGCGGCGGGCCAGCCGAACCCGCAGCACGTTCTCCGTCCCCACCACGCGGGCGACGTCCACGTCCGCCGGGGCGGCGAACACGTCGTCGACGCGCCCCGCCTGCCGGATCGCGCCGTCGATCATCACCACCATGCGGTCCCCGAGCGCGAGCGCCTCGACCCGGTCGTGCGTGACGACGATGGCGGGGACGCCCGAGGACTCGAGGGTCCGGCGCAGCTCGCCCCGCAGCTCGGCGCGCGCCGGTGCGTCCAGCGCCGAGAGCGGCTCGTCGAGGAGCAGGAGGCGCGGGCTCGGCGCCAGCGCCCGGGCCAGCGCCACCCGCTGGCGCTGCCCGCCCGAGAGCTCCGCCGGCCGCCGCGAGAGGAGCGCCTCGATGCCGAGCCGGGCGGCGAGCTCGCGCACGCGGGCCTCGCGCGCGGCGCGGCCGAGCCGCCGCACGCCGAAGCCGATGTTCCGCGCCACGCCGAGGTGCGGGAAGAGCGCGTAGTCCTGGAAGAGGAAGCCCACGGCACGCCGCTGCGGCCGGACGAACGCGCCCGCGGACCCGTCGAACCAGGTCTCCCCGGCGAACCGGATGACGCCCTCGTCGGGCCGATCCAGCCCGGCCAGCGCGCGGAGCGCCGTGGTCTTCCCGGAGCCGGACGGCCCGAAGAGCACGGTGACCCGCTCGCCGTCGAGCGCGAGCTCCGCCCGCGCCCGGATGGTGGGCCCGCGGGGGAACCGCCGCGCGAAGTCGAAGCTCAGCGACCGGTCCATCGCAGGAACGGCCTCCGCTGGAGCGCGTAGACGAGGACCAGGACGGCGAAGGACATGGCGAGCAGCAGCGCCGAGGTGCGGTTGGCCGGGCCGTACTCCAGCGCCTGCACGTGATCGAAGATGGCGATGGAGAGCGTGCGCGTCTCCCCCGCGATGTTGCCGCCCACCATGAGGACGACGCCGAACTCGCCCAGCGTGTGCGCGAAGGTCAGCACTGCACCGGCCAGGATCCCGTTCCAGGAGAGCGGGAGCGTCACGCGGAAGAACGTGGCCAGGGACGAGACGCCCAGGCTGTGCGACGCCTCCACGAGCCGCGGGTCCACCGCGGCGAGCGCCGCCGAGAACGGCTGCACGGCGAAGGGCAGGGAATAGAGGACCGAGGCGACGAGGAGCCCGCCGAAGGAGAAGGGGAAGCGCTGGCCGAAGACGGCCTCCCAGGCCCGGCCGAGCGGGCTGTTCGGGCCGAGGCCGAAGAGGAGGTAGAAGCCGAGCACCGTGGGCGGGAGCACGAGCGGCAGCGCCACCACCGCCTCGACGAGGAACTTCCATCGCCAGCGGGAGGTGGCGAGCCAGTGCGCGATGGGCAGCCCCAGGCCGAGGAGGGCGAGGGTCGTGAGCGTCGCGAGCGCGAAGCTCAGGCGGAGGGCGGACGGGTCCATGGTCAGGGCGGCCCGTAGCCGTAGCGCGACAGGACGGCGCGCGCCTTCGGCCCGGCGAGGAACCTCACGAAGGCCCTCGCCGCCTCGAGGTCCCTCGCGCGCGAGAGCGCCACCGCGGACTGCGGCTGCGCCGGATAGAGCCCGGCGGGCACGGGGAAGACCTTCCCTCCCCGCAGCGCGGGCGCGAAGGTGAGCGAGCGCGGCACGAGCGCCGCGTCCGCCGCGCCGCTCTGCGCGAACTGGGCCGCCTGCCCCACGCTCTCGCCCAGGACGAGCCGGTCCTTCACCGCCGGGAGGACCCCCGACGCGCGGAGCGCGGCCTCCGCCGCCCGCCCGTACGGAGCGAGCGCCGGGTTGGCGATGGCGAGCTTGCGGAGGGCCGGATCGGCGAGCGCGGCGAGGCCCCTCTCCTCGAGGGCGAGGCGCGTGCCGGCGGGGGCCCACACCACGAGCGTCCCCGTGGCGTAGACGGCGAGGTCCTCTTCCCGGGCGAGCCCGGCCCGGACGATCCTCTGCGGGTACTCCGCGTCGGCGGAGAGGAAGACGTCGAAGGGCGCGCCGTTCCCGATCTGGGCGAAGAAGCTGCCGGAGGCGCCGAGCGTGAAGCGAACCTCGGCGCCGGCGCGCTCGGCCTCGAAGGCCGCCTTCAGGTCGGGGAGGACGGCCTCGAGGTTCGCGGCGGCCGCGACGGAGAGCGGTCGGCCCGCGGTGGCCGCGGCCGCTCCCGGCCCGGGCACGAGGAGGAGAGCGAGGGCGGCGGCCGCCAAGGCGAGCGCCGTGCCGGAAACGCGCTTGGTAGCAACAGGTAGCAACTTGCTACAGGCATATACCAGCGATGTGGGTGGTCGCAACCACATCCGCCGGCGGCCGGGCCCGGGCCGGGCCTGCGGAAGCGGCGCGGCGTCCCCGGGCTCCCGCCCGGGTGGAGCTCACCAGTGGAAGAAGCCCGGGTCGTCCTCGGGCGTCGAACCGTCCTTCTCGGCCTTCGCCTCCGGGCCGGCCCCTTCGCCCTCGCCGGGCTCGGCCTCGGCGGCCTCGAACGACTCGGGCGGCTCCGCCTCGGCGGGCTCGGACGATCCCGGGGGCGGCAGCGCCGCGACGAGCCTCTCCAGCTTCGGCACCGCCACCGAGGTGGAGATGTTGAGGAGCTGGAGGTTCGTCTGGGCGGCGCAGAGGAGGACGAGGTGGGCGCCCGTCATGGGCCGCACCACGATGCGCGCGTCGGCGAAGCGCATGTCGAGCATGCCGACCTTGCCCGTGACGGTCTCGAGCCCGGCGGCCCCGTCGACGAGCACGTGCGCGGCGTCGGCGAGGAGCGCGTCATCGAAGAGCGGCGGGAACGTCTTCGAGAGCAGCGTCCCCTCGGTGTCGTAGATCATGCCGCCGACCACGCCGGGGACGGTGATGAGCTGGGCGAGGACGCTCTGCATGTCGGCTCCGTCTCCGGCTCAGCGACCGCCGCCGGACAGGATCTTGCGGACCTCCGCCTCGATGGGCCCGGGCTGGGCCTCGCCGTTCACGAGCACGCTCAGGAAGTGGCTCTTCGTCGAGAAGAGGAGGAGGTGCTTCGAAGCCCCGTGCACGGCCGCCGAGAGGATGGCACCGGCCTGGAAGATGGTGCCGAGCTGGTTGCCGATCATGGAGAGGAAGACGGCCTGGCCGCCGAGCAGCTCGGCCTCGTAGCTGTCGTCGCCGACCCGCGAGCCGTCCTTGCCGTGGAGCGCGGCGTAGTGGACGCCGGGGATCTTGCGCAGCCGCTCGAGCACCTCGCTCGATCGCATCGGCTGCCGCGGGGAGGGCGTGGCGGGCTTCGCGGGCACCGCCGGCGGCGTCCGCCCCGCGCGCCGCTCGTCGAGGACCCGGTGCGCGTCGAGGAGGAGGTGCTGGGCGCCCTTCTGGATCGTGCTCCGCGTCGTCGTCACGTTCGGCTGGAGCCGGAACCTTCCTGGCGGCCATTCCAGGATGTCGTAGAAGGCCTCTTCCCCGGTCCGCCCGCCTTGCTCGGCGTGGATGATCTCGCCGTCGCGGAAGAAGAGGAGCCCGTTTCCTCCGGTGCTCTCGATCGCGATGCAGCCCGAGAAGCGATTGTGCGAATTGATCTGGATGACGTCGGAGAGGCCGAGTCCAACGATCTCGCCTTCCGACGCTCGCTTGGGCGAATCGTTCGGTGAAGCTGCCATGACGCTCGCTCCTTCGAGCTCCTTCGAGCCTCCGGCGCGATGGGAACGACCCTCGCCGCCAGTCAAGGCACGATGTAATGAGACCACGCCGGCTACGCCGAATCAAACCCGAACCTCGCGCCATCCATCGGCGAAATCGGGGCCAATCGCGGCGCTATCGCACTGCGCAGGAGCCGGAATGCGATGTGCACCTACATTTCACCCGCAGCGGACCGCTCGGCCGAAGGGCGCCGGCGGAGCGGACGAACGGCCGATGCGGGCCGGGAGGTCACGGATTCCGCGCAGATGCGTCGCGGCCCCCTCGGCCGACGCGCTGCGGGAACCGGGCCGGGAGCGCCCGCCGGGGATGCCTCGGGCTCCCCGCGGAACGGCCCCCCGGGCGATCACGCGATATCGCGTTCCCGCCGCTTCACTTCACGAAGAGGACACCGCCCACGTGGCCCATGCCGCACACGTAGCGGATCTCGCCCGCCTTCGTCGGCGTGAACTCCACGGCGACCGCCTTGCCGAGGGGGAGCTCCGCGTTCACGCCCTGGTCCGCGATCACGATCTCGGTCGCGCAGGTGCTGTCGGTCTTGCGCGTCACGACGAGCCGCACCTTCTCGCCCTTGTTCACCTTCACCCTCGACGGCTCGAAGCCGTTCTCGGTGACCGCCATCTCGACCGTGCGGACGCCGTTCTTCAGCGTGCCCTCTGCGGGAGAGGCCTCGGCCGCGCGCCCGTGGCCGGCGAGGGCGAGCGCGAGCGCGGCGGTGGAGGAAAGAAGGAAGCGCAGGGGCGTCATGGGCGGCGACCTCCGGTCGAGCGTCCGCGGAAGTGCGGAGCGGTCGCCGGACCTGCATAGCACGCCCGCCGCCCGGCTGTCGCTCGGGGG
>DATDDC010000086.1:0-6884 GCA_036523995.1 Anaeromyxobacter sp. | reverse complement strand
TGGGTATGCCGGCCCGCCCATTCGGGCAAGTTCCTGCTCGTGACCCGAGCGCGGATTTCCGTGCCCGTGCCCCACCCCGATTCCGCGACGGTCGCGGTCGAGGTCGGGGTCGGGGTCGAGGTCGGGGTCGAGGTCGGGGTCGCGGTCGAGGTCGCGGTCGGGGTCGCGGTCGGGGTCGAGGTCGCGGTCGGGGTCGGGGTCGCGGTCGAGGTCGAGGTCGGGGTCGCGGTCGGGGTCGCGGTCGAGGTCGCGGTCGGGGTCGCGGTCCCCGGCCGCCCTACGCCCGCACCCCCACGCACTCCTCGCCATCCGCCCCGACCACCCTCACCCGCGCAGCCTCCCCGCGCCGCTCTCCCGCCAACGGCCAGCCCACCGTGACGTAGTTTCCCGCCGTGCCGCGGGCGACCCCGCCGGCCGTGCGCTCGACCACGACCTCGAGCTCACGCCCGACCTGGGCTGCGAGGTACGCCCGCCATTTCCGGTCGGAGAGCTCGAGGAGCTCCCGCACCCGCTCCTTCACCACGCGTGATGGAACGGCCCCCGGCATGTCCGCCGCGGGCGTGCCGGGGCGCGGCGAGAAGGGGAAGACGTGGAGGTGCGCGAGCGGGAGCGGCTCGAGGAGCGCCACCGTCTCCCGGTGATCTGCGTCGCTCTCGCCGGGGAAGCCGGCGAGGACGTCCGTCCCGATGCAGGCCGCCGGGGCGGCGGCCGCGATCGCCTCGACCGCGCGGCGGAAGCGGCGCGCGCTCCCCGGCCGGCGCATGGCGCGCAGGACCCGCGCCGAGCCGCTCTGCAGCGGCAGGTGGAAGTGCTCGCACAGGACGCCCTCCGCGCCGGGATCGCGGAGGAGGCGGAGCGGGACCTCGCCCGGCTCGATGGAGGAGAGGCGCAGCCGCCGGACGAGCCTGCGCCGCGCCGCCTCGCGGACGAGGGCCTCGAGCGAGGAGCGGGGAGCGAGGTCCCTGCCGTAGCCGCCCAGGTGCACGCCCGTGAGGACCACCTCGTGGTGCCGCTCGCCGAGGAGCGCGAGCCGGCGGAGCGCCTCCTCCTGCGGGAGCGAGCGCGACGGGCCGCGCGCGGCGGGGACGACGCAGAAGGCGCAGCGCCGGTCGCAGCCGTCCTGCACCTTGAGGAAGGGCCGGGTGTGGCGCGCGGGGCCCGCGGCGAAGCCGGCCAGGCCGGCGGAGGCGAGCACGGCCGGCACGCCTCCCAGGCCGGCCACCACGGCCGCGACGCTCTCCCCCGACCTCGCGCCGACCACCGCGGCCACGCGGGGCAGCCTCGCCAGCGACTCCGGGCGGACCTCCGCGCAGCACCCGGCCGCGACGATGCGCGCCCCCGGGTGCTCGCGGGCGGCGCGGCGGATGGCCTGCCGCGCCGCGGACTCCGCGTCGGAGGTGAGGGCGCAGGTGTTCACGACGACGAGATCGGCGCGCTCGCCCTCCCGCGCGATCTCGAAGCCGCCGCGGAGCTCCCCCGCGAGCGCATCCACGTCGGCGCGGCTCACCCGGCAGCCGAGCGCAACGAGGGCCACCCGCGGCCGGGCGCCGCTACACGATGCGCCCGCCACCGACCACCTCGTCGCCCGCGTAGAAGACCGCCGCCTGCCCGGGCGCGACGCCGCGCACGGGCCGCGCCAGGCGGATCGAGGCCCCCCTGCCGCACGCCGTCACCACGCCCTCCTCGCCGTCGTGGCGGTGGCGGACCTTCACCCGCAGCTCGAGCGGCCGCGACGGCGGCGCGCCCGAGACCCAGCGCGCCTCCTCCACCTCGAACGATTCGCGCGAGGCCTCCTCGCCGTCGCCGACGACCACCCTCCCCTCGCGGGCGTCGATGGAGACCACGTAGCGGCGCCCCGGCCCCGAGACGCCCAGGCCCCTCCGCTGCCCCACCGTGAAGCGGTGCACCCCGGCGTGCCGGCCCAGCACCTCGCCCGCGGTCGTGACGATCTCGCCCTCGCGCACCCTCTCCGGCGCGCGGAGCGCGACGAAGCCGGCGGCGTCGCCGCTCGGGACGAAGCAGATCTCCTGCGACTCGGCCTTGTCCGCGTTGGGGAGGCCGGCCCGCGCCGCGCGGGCGCGCACCTCGCGCTTCACGAGGCCGCCCACCGGGAAGACGACGTCGCGCAGGGCGTCCTGGCCGAGCGCGTACAGGAAGTACGTCTGGTCCTTGGCGCGGTCGGCCGCGGCGCAGAGCGCGTACCGGCCGTCGCGCCGCTCGACGCGCGCGTAGTGCCCCGTCGCGAGCCTCGCCCCGAGGGCGCGTGCGCGCGCGAGGAGCCACTCGAACTTCACGTCCGCGTTGCAGGCGAGGCACGGGTTCGGCGTGCGCCCGGCGAGGTAGTCCTCCACGAACGGCTCGATGACGCGCCGGCGGAAGGTGGCCTCCACGTTCGCCACGAAGAAAGGGATGCCCAGCCGGCGGGCGGCCGAGCGGGCGTCCTCGAGGTCGTCGGGCGCGCAGCAGGACCGGCCCCGCGCCGCATCGGAGTAGTCGGCGACGCGCATGGCCACGCCGACCACCTCGTGCCCCTCCTCCGCGAGGAGCGCGGCGGCGGCCGAGGAGTCCACCCCTCCGGACATGGCGACGAGGACGCGCACGGGAGAGCTCGCGCCCGGTCATACCGCGGCGCGACGGCGCCGCTCAACCGAGCGCGGTCGTGGGCGGGCTGGGGCCCGCGCCGGGCCGGACGGGGATCTCGAGCACGAACTTGGACCCCGTGAAGTGGCGCGCGCTCGCCGCGGGCTGGGTGCGCGGAGGGCTCTCGACGAAGACGCGGCCGCCGTGCGCCTGGGCGATGCGCCTCGCCACGGGGAGGCCGAGGCCGGTGCCGGGCGCGCGGGCCTCCTCGCCGCGGGCCGCCGCGTGGTAGAGCGGCTCGAAGATCCGCTCCGCCTCCCCCGCGCGGATGCCCGGACCCTGATCGAAGACGGAGAAGCGGAGCCGCTCGCCGTCGCGCACCACCTCGACGAGCACCTCGCCCCCGTGCGGCGAGAACTTCACCGCGTTCGCGACGAGGTTCCCCATGGCCTGGCGCAGCTTGCGGGCGTCGGCGCGGATGGGGCCCCCGCCGCCCCGCGCGACCACCACGTTGAGGCGCGCGTCCTTGATGGCCGGCCGCAGCTCGGCCACGACCTCCTCGGCGAGCGCGTCGGGATCGACGTCGGCGTCGAGGAGCGGCGCCTCCCCGTTCTCCAGGCTCGCGAAGTCGGAGAGGTTGTCCACCACGCGCACGAGCCTCCCCACCGCCTGCTGCATGGAATCGAGGAGGCGCTGGTGCTGCGGGGCGAGCGGCCCGAGCTTGCCGCTCCGGAGGATCTTGAGGTACCCGGCGAGCGGGGTGAGCGGCGTCGAGAGCTCGTGCGCGAGGTTGTGCACGAACGCGCTCTTCAGCCGGTCGAGCTCGACGAGCCTCGCCGCCGCGCGGCGCTCGCCGGCGACCGCGGTCTCGAGCCGCGCCGCCATGGAGCCCGAGAGGGCCTTGAGCTGCTCCCGCTCGCCCGCCTCCGGGAGCTTCTCGCGCTTCCCCGCGAGGTACGCGCGCAGCTCGTCCCCGAGGTGGTCGTCGAAGCTGCGCTCGATGAAGCCGTCCGCTCCCGCGGCCAGGGCGACGTCGTGCTCCTCGCGAGACGCCCCCACGGCCACGAAGGGGACCTGCTGGAGGGCCCGCTCCCGCTTGAGCCGCGCTGCGAGCTCGTAGCCCTCGATGTCGGGCAGGTGGACGTCGGCGAGCACGAGGTCCGGCGTGAGCGCGAGGGCGCGGGCGATACCCTCCAAGCCCGACTCCGAGGTGTCCACCGCGAAACCCTCGGACTCGAGCAGCGACTTCACGCGCGACAGGACAGCCCGGTCACCCTCGATGCAGAGCACACGCTGCGGCATGACCTCGCCTCGCCACGATTATAAGCGGCTGACCGCCGCTACGCGGTCGGGGGACGTCCCGCCCACCAGGTCTGGAGCTCGCGCTCGAGCGGGCCGCGGTCGTTGAGGGACGGATCCTCGAGCACCCGGTCGAGCAGGTGCCGGAGCGCCTCGCCGACGTGAGGCCCCGGGCCTGCGCCAAGGATGGCCATCACGGCGCGGCCGTCGAGGGCGAGATCCTGGGTCGAGAGCGGCGGCGGGGACTTCCTCAGTTCCGCGAAGCTCTTGCGGAGGGCGCCGACCTCGGTGCGGGCGCGGCGCGCGCGAGCTGCCGGCAGCGAGCGGGCCTCCGCCTCGGCGAGGGCGAGGACGCCCTCGGCCCGATCGAGGCCTACCCGTGATAGCCACCGCCGTACCTCCGTCCGGGACGCGGGGAGCGCGGCCCTCGACGTCGCCGCGCGACAGGCGTGGGCCCGGAGCAGGTGGGCCACCGCCTCGCAGAGGCGGCGAGGCTGCCGGAGCGCGACGAGGATGCGCTCCACCTCGTCCGGGGGGAGCGGGTGGAAGAGCGCCGCGAAGCGCAGGACCGGATCGGGCGGCACGCGGCGCAGCACCGCCACCGCGTGATCGAGCGTGCGCCGCGGCAGGGCGGCGAGCGCGGGCAGCACGGTCTCGAGAAGCCCCGTCGACCGCATGAGCGCGATCCCCTTCTCCGCGTGCGGCGCGGCGACGAGCCGGGTGAGCTCGTCGGAGACCCGCTCCACCGAGACCTTCCTCACGACGTCGAGGGCGCGCGGGATCGCCGCGCGCGTTCGTCCGTGGAGGCCGTAGCCGAGCTGCGCCGCGAAGCGCACCGCGCGCATGGCGCGGAGCCCGTCCTCCCCGAACCGGTCGGCGGGCTCGCCCACGGCCCGGACGATCCGCCGCGCCATGTCGGCCCGACCGTCGAACGGATCGCGGAACTCCGGCGCGAGCGGGTCCCAGGCGAGCGCGTTCATGGTGAAGTCGCGCCTCGCGAGATCCGCCTCGAGGTCGGTGTGGAAGGTCACCGCCTCCGGGCGGCGGCCGTCCCGGTACGCCCCCTCGCCGCGGAAGGTGGTGACCTCGATGGCGTGGCCCGACTCGACCACCGTGACGGTGCCGTGCTCCGCGCCGGTGGGGACGACCTTGCGGAAGAGCGCCGTCACCTGGCGCGGCGTCGCGGGCGTGGCGACGTCGAAGTCGTTCGCCTCGCGCGGCCTGTGCAGGAGGAGATCGCGCACCGCGCCGCCCACGATCCAGGAGCGGTGGCCGGCGTCGCCGAGCGTCCGCAGGACCTTCACGATCGCCGGCGGAAGCTCGGCGCGGGCGAGGGCGGCGGGGACGCGCATGGACCGGGCTAGTGCCGGAGCGGCCGCTCCTCGCTGGCGCGGTCGAGGAGCCGGAAGTAGAGCCGGATGAGCGAGAGGCGGGCGGACTCCGGAAGCCTCTCCACGGCCTCGCGGGCCACCGGGAGCGGCTCCTTGCAGATGGTGAAGAGCGCCTGCCCAACCGCGTCCGCGTCCGCGGGCGCCACGGGGGCGTCCGGCTCGTCGAACGCCGCCACGATGGCCGCGCGCTCGAAGAGCGCGTGATGCCCGCAGAGCCCCTGGGCGAGCAGGCGGGACAGGCGTCCCGGCGCGAGCGCCACGAGCTTCTCCTTCTCCATCGGCCACTCCTCCCCTCGGCGAGCTTGCGATGCGGGCAATAGCACAACCCCTCACCCGGGGAGAAGGGCGGCGACCGGCACGCGCTCTCGGTGAAATCGGCCGATTCCGGCGGGCCCCGGCGCGCGGCGTGCGGCGCGCCGCGGCGGCCGGATGGTAGTATCGAGCTCCTTCCCAGGGCGGCAGGGCCGCCACGCGACGGAGGTCATCATGCGACGGACGAGGCTCGCGGCGCTCGGCGCCGGGCTGGCGGTGGCGCTCGGAGCGGGCGGCGGCGCGTCGGCGGCGGAGCGGACGATCCGGCTCTCCCACATCACGGCGAAGGACTCGCCATGGGACAAGGGGGCCGTGCGCTTCGCGGAGCTCGTGGCGAAGAGCACGAACGGCCGCATCGAGGTGAAGGTCTTCCCCCAGAGCCAGCTCGCCAACGGCAACCAGAAGGCGGAGCTCGAGATGCTGCAGTCGGGCGTCCTGGACATGACCTGGGACTCGCCCATCATCCTGGCGCTCTTCCTCGACAGGCGCTTCGACGTCTTCAACCTGCCCTGGCTCTACCCGTCGATGGACGTCGCGAACAAGGTGGCCGACGGCCCCATGGGCGACCTCGCCTACAAGTGGCTCGCCGAGAAGGGCATCGTGGGGCTCGGCATCGGCGTGAACGGCTACCGCGAGCTCACGAACTCGAAGCGCCCCATCTCCGCGCCCGACGACATGAAGGGCGTCAAGTTCCGCGTGGCCGGGAGCAAGCTCTACCTCGAGAGCTTCAAGCTCCTCGGCGCGAACGCCGTGACGATGAACTTCGGCGAGGTGTTCACGGCGCTGCAGCAGGGCGTCATCGACGGGCAGGAGAACCCCACGGCCATCATCGACTCGAGCAAGCTCTACGAGGTGCAGAAGTACCTCACGCTCTGGCACTACTCGTTCGACCCGCTCGTCCTCTGCATCAACAAGAAGCTCTTCGACTCGCTCTCGCCCGCGGACCAGCAGGCGATCCGCGCCGCCGCGAAGGAGGCGGTCGCGTACGAGCGCGCGCTCTCGGCCGAGGAGGAGAAGCGGCTCCCCGACGAGCTCGCGAGGAAGGGCATGAAGGTGAACGCCCTCACGCCCGCGCAGATCTCCGCGTTCCGCGAGAAGGTGAAGCCCATCTACGCGATGGTCCAGGAGTACGTGGGCGCGGACAACATGAAGCTCATGCAGTCCGAGGTGGAGAAGCACCGATGACGGGCGGCGCGGCGGGCAGCGCGGAGCGCCCCGCCGCTCGCCGCGGGCCGGGCGCGATCGCCCGCGCCGCGTGGGCGAACCTCGAGGAGGCCGCGCTCTGCCTCCTCCTCGCGGTCA
>DATDDC010000085.1:0-6415 GCA_036523995.1 Anaeromyxobacter sp. | reverse complement strand
CGGGGTCATGTACCTCGTCGCCATCGGGGCCGCGCTCCTGCTCGGCGGCGTCTTCGCGCTCGTGCTGCGCCTGAACCTGTGGCGCCCGGAGGGCGGGATCGTCTCGAACGACGCCTACAACAAGCTCTTCACCCTCCACGGCGCGGTGATGATCTTCCTCTTCGTCATCCCCGGCATCCCGGCCGCCCTCGGCAACTTCGTCGTGCCGCTCCAGCTCGGCGCGAAGGACCTCGCCTTCCCCCGCGTGAACCTCCTCAGCTTCTGTCTGTACGTCACGGGGGCGGTGCTGTTCGTCGCGACCCTGGTCGTGGGCGGCCTCGACACCGGCTGGACGCTCTATCCGCCGTACAGCCTCGAGTCGGCGCGTGGGCTCGGGATCCTGATCGCGCTCGCGGCGGTGTTCCTCGCCGGGTTCAGCTCGATCCTCACCGGCCTCAACTTCATCGCCACCATCCACCGCATGCGCCCGCCGGGAATGGGCTGGTTCGACCTGCCGCTGTTCCTGTGGGCGCTGTACGCGACGGGCATCATCCAGATCATCGCGACGCCGGTGCTCGGCATTACCGCGGCCATGGGGTTCCTCGAGCGGCTCTTCCACCTCGGGCTCTTCATGCCCGAGTACGGCGGCGATCCCGTGCTCTTCCAGCATTTCTTCTGGTTCTACTCGCACCCTGCCGTCTACATCATGATCCTGCCCGCCATGGGCATCGTCTCCGAGGTGGTCTCGGTCTTCAGCCGGAAGCCCATCTTCGGCTACCGGTTCATCGCCATGAGCTCCATCGCCATCGCGGTGATCGGATTCCTCGTCTGGGGCCACCACATGTTCGTGTCCGGCCAGTCCCGCTGGGCCAGCGTCGCGTTCAGCTTCCTCACGCTCCTCGTGGCCATCCCGTCCGCCATCAAGACGTTCAACTGGCTCGCCACGATGTACAAGGGCGCGATCGTCCTCAAGACGCCCATGGTGTACGTCCTCACGTTCTTCGCCATCTTCGCGGTGGGCGGGCTCACCGGCCTCTTCCTCGGCGCCCTCGCGACGGACATCCCGCTGCACGACACCTACTTCGTGGTGGCCCACTTCCACTTCGTCATGGTGGGGGCGGTGATGATCGCCTTCCTGGCCGGGCTCCACTACTGGTGGCCCAAGATGACCGGGCGCATGTACGACGAGACCGTCGGCATCGTCTCGGCGGTCGTGGTCTTCGCGGGGTTCAACCTGACCTTCATCCCGCAGTTCTTCGCGGGCGTCCTGGGCATGCCTCGGCGCTACGCGACCTACGCCCCCGCCTTCACGGTCCACAACCGCCTCTCCACGGTCGGCGCGTTCGTGCTCGCCGCCGGGCTCCTCCTGGCGCTGGGGGGGCTGCTCGCCTCGCTGCGCCGCGGCCGCCGGGCCCCCGCGAACCCCTGGGGCGCCGCCTCGCTGGAGTGGACGACGCCCTCGCCGCCCGCGCACCACAACTTCGACCGCACGCCGAGGGCCGGGAGGCCCTACGACTACTCGGAGCTGCGGCACCTCTCGGAAGAGGCCGGCTGGGTCCGCGGCGGGGCAGGGGGACGCTGATGGCCACCCCCGCACCCCGGCGCGAGGCGGCGGGCGCGCACGGCTCGCCCTTCCTCGCCGTCCAGTTCGAGGACATGGGCGCGCAGCTCGCGACCGGCAAGCTCGGCATCTGGCTCTTCCTGGCGAGCGAGGTGCTCTTCTTCTCCGGGCTGTTCCTCGCCTACGCCGTCTACCGCGCGCACCACCCCGAGCTGTTCCGGTACGCGAGCCTCTTCCTCGACTGGCGCCTCGGGGCGGCCAACACGGCGGTGCTCATCTCGAGCAGCCTCTCGGCGGCGTGGTCGGTTCGCTCGGCCCAGCTCGGGGACCGCCGCGGGCTGTCGCTCTCGCTCGCCGTCACCCTGGCGCTGGCCGCGGCCTTCATGGTGGTGAAGGCCTTCGAGTACGGCCACAAGCTTCACAACGGCGTGGGCTGGGGCACGTCGTGCCATCCCTCGCCGGAGCTCATCGCGAGCCTCCCCGCGGCCGCCCGAGCCCTCGCCATTCCGGAGCACCTCGGGACGTTCTTCAGCGTGTACTACCTCATGACCGGCCTCCACGGGATCCACGTCGTCGTGGGCATGGGGCTCTACGCCTGGCTCCTGGTCCGCGCGCGCCGGGGCGACTTCGGGCCCGGCTACTACGGGCCCGTGGACGGCGTGGCGCTCTACTGGCACCTCGTCGACATGATCTGGATCTTCCTTTTCCCGCTCTTCTACCTCATCTGATCGGACCGTTCGTGAACGCACGCGATCCCGTCTCGCCTCCCGCACCTCGACCTCCGCACGTGCTTCCGCGCTCGGTGCTCCTCGGGACCGCCGCGGCGCTTCTTTCCCTGACCGCGCTGACCGTCGCGGCCGCCCGCGTGAACCTGGGCGCGGCGAGCGTCGCCGTGGCGCTCGCGATCGCGGCGGTGAAGGCGTCTCTCGTGGCGCTCTTCTTCATGCACCTCAAGTACGAGCACCGGTTCCACGTGGTGGTGCTCGCCGGAGCGGTGCTCTTCGCCGTCCTGTTCGGGACGTTCGTGCTCTTCGACACGGCGCAGTACCAGCCCGACCTGCGCGCGCGCCAGGCAGCGGAGCGCGCGAGGGGACGCTAGGCGCCGCGGGCCCACGACGCCCCCCGGGAGCTCGGGGCCGGTGGGAGGGTCCGGCGCGAACGCGCGAGCTTCGTCGCGGGCCGTGATCCTGCGGCGCAAGTAGGATATGCAACCGAAGGTGTCCACGTCGCGCCGCGCCGGCGCGCGAGGAGCCGCCGCCATGGAGCTCATCGGAAAGGCCCGTCGGGTTCGCATCTACGTGAACGAGGGCGACAAGGTCGGCTGGAAGCCGGCCCACATGGCCGTGCTCGAGCTCCTGCGCCGGGAGAATGCGCAGGGGGCGACGGTGCTGCGCGGGATCGAGGGATTCGGCGCCGCCGGGCACATCCACGTGAGCCACCTCGTCGACGTGGCGCAGGATCTCCCCATCGTCATCGAGTGGATCGACAGGCCGGAGGTCGTGGACCGCCTGATCGCACGCGTGAAGGAGATGGTCCCGCGCGGCCTCATCACCGTCGACGAGACCGAGATCGTGCTGTACCAGCCGCACCCGGTCCGCGACCTCCCGGCCGCGCTCACGGCAGCCGACGTCATGTCGCGACAGGTGACGTCCGTCGGCAAGGACACCCCGGTGCGCGAGGTCGCGGAGCTGATGCTCGGCAAGGTGTATCGCGCCGTGCCGGTCGTGGACGAAGGGGTGCCGGTCGGGATCATCACGAATACCGACCTCGTGCAGAAGGGCGGCCTGGGCATCCGCGTCGATCTCCTCGAGAGCCTCGACAAGCCGGAGGTGCACGCCATCCTCGAGCGGCTCGCGTCCACGGCCAAGGTGGCGGCGGACGTCATGACGTCGGGGCCGGTCACGGTCGATGCGCGCACGCCCTTGCCGCGGATCGCGGAGATCATGACGCACCGGCGGCTGAAGAGGCTTCCGGTGGTGGACGAGCACGGTGCGCTCGCCGGCATGGTGAGCCGCTTCGATCTCCTCCGCACGGCCGCCGGAGGGCTCGAGCGCAAGGAGCTGGTCGCCCGCGACGTGCGCTTCCAGGGAAACGTGCCGCTGGCTCGCGTGATGCGCCGCGACGTCCCCACCGTCCATCCCGAGACGCCTCTCCCCGAGGTGTTCCAGGCCGTCGTCTCGACCCGGTTGAACCGGGCCCTCGTGGTCGACGCGGATCGCCGCGTCGTCGGCCTCGTCACCGACGCGGAGATGCTCGAGCGCCTCACGCCCTCGCTGCGATCGAGCGCCGTGCGCTCTCTCATGCATCGCCTGCCGTTCGCGCACCCGAGCCCCGAGGAGCGGGTCGCGGAGCAGCATGGGCGGGCGCGCCGCGCCGCGGACCTCATGACGCCCGACGTGCCGATGGCGACGGAGGACACGCTCCTCTCCGATGCCATCGGCCTGATGCTGCGAGGAAAGCACAAGGTCCTCGCCGTGGCGGACACCGCCGGCCGGCTGGTGGGAATGGTCGATCGCGCCGACCTGCTGCACGGGCTCGCGCCGCAGGAGTAGCAAGAGGAAGGGCACGTGCTCGCGATCTCCATCCCGGGCTTCGGGGACCTCCGCCTCGTCGATCTCGTCTGCGACTTCAATGGAACGCTGGCGCACGGCGGGCAGCTGCTGCCGGGCGTGGGCGAGGCCCTCGGCGCGCTCTCCGCGGACCTGCGCATCCACGTCGTCACCGCCGACACGCACGGCAGCGCGGCTCGCGAGGTGCACGGCCTGCCGGTGTCGCTCCACGTGATCGCGCCCGCGGAGCAGGCCGCGGCGAAGCGCGCGTTCGTCGAGCGGCTCGGCGCCGGCGGCGTCGTGGCGCTGGGGAACGGACGAAACGACCGCGCCATGCTGGCCGCGGCGGCCGTCGGGATCGCGGTCCTGCAGGGCGAGGGCGCCGCGCCGGAAACGATCGCGAGCGCCGACGTGGTGGTCCCGACCGTCATCGACGCGCTCGAGCTGCTTCGCCACCCGGCGCGGCTGGTCGCGACGCTTCGCGATTGACGGCAGGCGCGGCCCGAGGAGCGGCCGCGCGTCCCGCTAGGCCGCGAGCTTCACGAGCTGCTTCCCCAGGTTCTCCCCGCGCAGGAGCCCGACGAAGGCCCGCGGCGCGCTCTCGATCCCCTGCGCCACGGTCTCGCGGTACCTGATCTTCCCGGCCGCCACCGCCGCGCCGAGCTCCTTCGTCGCCTCCGGCCAGATCTCCATGTGCTCCGAGACGATGAATCCCTGGACGAGGAGCCGGTTCACGAGGATGGAGCGCACGTTCTTGATCGAGATGTCCTGCCCGCCGTAGCCGGCGATGAGGCCGCAGAGCGCCACGCGGCCGAAGGCGTTCATGCGGGAGAGCGAGGTGTCGAAGACCGCCCCGCCCACGTTCTCGAAGAGGACGTCGATGCCGTTCGGCACGGCGGCCTTGAAGGCCTCCCGGAAGCCGTCCGACTTGTAGTCGACGCAGGCGTCGAAGCCGAGGTCGGCCACGACGTGGCCGCACTTCGCGGGGCCTCCGGCGATCCCGACGGCGCGGCAGCCGCGCATCTTCGCGAGCTGGCCCACCACGCTGCCCACCGCGCCGCTCGCCGCCGAGACGACCACGGTCTCGCCGGCCTTCGGCTTTCCGATCTGGAGGAGGCCGTACCAGGCGGTGATGCCCGGCATGCCCACGGCGCCCAGGTACACGGACTCGGGGAGGCCGCGCGGGACCTTGGTGAGCCCCTTGCCGTCGGAGGCGAAGTACTCCTGCCAGCCGCCCATGCCGACGACGAGGTCGCCCTTCGAGAAGCGCGGGTTCCGAGACTCGACGACCTCGCCCACGGTGCCGCCGATCATCACCTCGCCGAGGGGCTGGCTCGGCGCGTAGGACTTCGCCTCGTCCATGCGGCCACGCATGTACGGGTCGAGCGAGAGCCAGTGGACGCGCACCAGGACGTCGCCCTCGCGCAGCGCCGGGAGGTCCGCCTCGGCCAGGCGGAAGTTCGACTCCTCCGCGGGTCCGCGGGGACGGCTGGCGAGCAGCCACTGCTTGTTCTTCGTGCCCATGGACGCCTCCTCGGCGGAACGTCGCGGCCCGTCCGTCGGTGCTTGCACTGCCCGAGCGGTGGGGCATTCTGGCACCTCGGGCGCAAGATGGCGGCAGCGCATTGGGGGCTCCATGGCACCGTGAAGCGGGCGGAGGGCGGCCTCGCCATGGCCATCAACATCCGAGCTCCGCCCACTCTCCTTGGCGACGCTCTGCGCGCCCAACTCGAGGAGCAGGTGCGCCGGTTCGACACGCGCACCGGCGCTGCCCTGGCCCCGTCCGGCTACTACGCGAGCACGCCGCTCGTCATCGATCCGTCGAGCAAGCTCGTGAAGCGCCTCCTCGCCGGGTACCGCCGCGCCACCGGCCGCGCCGCCGAGCCCGTCGCGTCGGCCGGCGGGACCCCGGGTGAACTCGCGCGGCCTGCCGGAGGCCCGACAGCTCGGCACGGCAGAGGTTCGGTGGACCGGCCCGGAGCCATGGCGGGCTGCCTCGTACTCACGACTCCACGGAGGGGCCTGGCATCGCCTCATGCATCGCGGGAGCGTGAACTCTCCACTCGCCGCGAAGGAGGCGCTCATGGCCACGTACATCGCGCTGATCAGCTACACGGATCAGGGCATCCGCAACATCAAGGACGGCCCCGCTCGGCTGGACGCGACGAAGAAAGCGTTCCAGGCCGCGGGCGCCGAGCTGAAGCAGTTCTACCTCGCGATGGGCCGGCATGACATCGTCCTCGTCGCCGAGGCGCCGAACGACGAAACGGTCGCGAAGCTGCTCCTGCAGGTCGGCTCCCTCGGGAACGTCCGCACCGAGACGATG
>DATDDC010000084.1:0-11609 GCA_036523995.1 Anaeromyxobacter sp. | reverse complement strand
TGGGGCGCGCGGGCGGCTCCGCGCAGGCGCAGGCGCTCGGCGAGGCCGTGGCGCGGCCGGTGGCCGGCGACCAGGACCTGGCGGCGCGCTATCACGCGGTGCTGGCGCTCGGCTGGATCTCGTCCCAGGAGAAGCTCGGCGCGGCCGCGGAGCCCATCGCGCAGAAGATCGACGGGATCATCGCCCAGGACCGCGGGCGCACGCTCACCGCGGGCGTGAACGAGGACGCCCTCCGGCTCGCGACGAAGCTCCGGCGCGCCGGGAACCCGTAGCCGGGCGGCGACGGGGCCCCGGGAGCCCGCGGCTTCGGGCGCGCGGGGGGCCCGCGCGACTCCGGCCTAGCCGGTGACCTTGGTGGGAGGGGCCTCGTCCTTCTCGGGCGCCGCTCCGCCGGGGCGAGGCAGCGCCGGCGGCGCCTTCGTCGCGCCCACGCGATCCCACGCGCTCGGCAGGACGTTGAAGGGGAGGAGCTTCGCGAGGAGCGGCAGGAGCAGGAGCCCGCCCGGCGCCGCGAAGATGGCGAGCGCCGGGACCGCCTTGGCGAGGTCGAGGAGCTGCACGCGCACCTTCCGCTTCTCCTCGGCGGAGAGCTTCGTCCCGGCCGTCGCCTTCGCGAGGAGCGCGCCGAGCTCGCCGGTCTGGCGGATCTCGGTGACGATCGCCTCGAAGTTCTCCGTCACCGCGGTGGAGACGCGCTCCACGATCTGGTCGGCGGCGTCGTCCCACTGCGCGGCGATCGCTTGCCACGACGTCGGGCCCTCCTCCTCGATGGCCTCGAACCAGACCTGGTGGTCGCCGTGCTGGGCCGCCGCCTCCACCTGGGCCGCCGCGAGCGCGGCGGGATCGAGCCGGGCGGAGGCGGAGAAGGACTCGACCCAGCGGGCGGGCGCGTCGCCGGCCAGGCGGGCGCGCAGGACGGCGAGGAGGAGCTGCTCCACGAGGAACGGCCTCACCGGCGCCGGAGTCGCCTCCGCCAGGTCGGCCGGAGACCGTGGCCCGAGGAGCGCCCGGCGCGCCTCCTTGAGCCAGGGCCGCGGCAGCGCGAGGCGGGCGAGCTGCCGCTGCCGGATCGCGAGCGTGTGCTCGTCCGCGGGGCCGGCCGCGCCGGCGAGGCCCGCCAGCGCCTCGACGAGCAGCACCGACTCGCGCAAGGCGTAGTGGCGGTGCCGCATCAGGTCGACCTCGCCGAGCTTCCCTTCGCGGTGGTGGCCCATGACGACGCGGGAGAGCCAGCGCCGCTGGATGGCCACGTGGCCGGGGTGGAGCGGCAGGCCGCCGACCGCATCGCCCGGAGGGTAGAGCCCGGACCGGAGCGCCGCCTCGGTCGCCCGGAGCGCGCGCTCGACGGCGCGCGGAGGAGCGTCGGCGCGGTAGGCGTCGAGCGCGAGCTCGTCCTCCCCCACCGCCGCCGCGAGGAACGCGATGATGCGCGACCGCTGCCGGCCGGGAGGCGCCGGCTCGCCGCGCACCAGGGCGAGGTCGAGCACGAGCGCGACGTGCAGGCGGATCTCGTCGAGGAAGATCGCGCCGGGGTCGGACGCGCCGCGGTCCGCCGGCCGGGCGCGCAGCGAGCGCGCCACGAGGAGGCGTGCGGCGGGGGCGAGGTCCGTGCCGGGCGCTCCCGCCCGCAGGAGCTCGGCCGGAAGGCGGGCGCGCGCGGCCTCCGGGTCGTGGTGCGTGAGCTCGCTGGCGACGAGGGCCTCGAGCCAGCCTTTTTCGAGGAGACGGGTGGGCACGGCGTTCCCGGAGCGAGAACGGAAGTCTAACCCGGTTCCGGCCGCCGGGCGCGCGCCCCCGCCTTGCCCGCGCGCTTCCGGCCCTGCGACGAGGAGGCCGCGCCATCCGCCGAGGCGGATGACCGGGATGCCTCGGCGGCGCGATGCGCTACTTGGCCCGGACCCGCTTCTTCTCCTCCGGCTCCTCGGGCGCGGGGACGGGGACCGGCCCGCGCCGGATCCCGAACTTCTCGAAGAGGTGGCCCTCGACCTGCTGGAGGATCTCGGGGTGCTCGCGCAGGAAGGCCTTGGCCTGTTCGCGCCCCTGGCCGATCCGCTCTCCGCCGAAGCTGAACCAGGTGCCGCTCTTCTCGACGATGTTCTCCTGGGCGGCGAGGTCGAGGACGTCGCCCTCGCGGCTGATGCCCTGCCCGTACATGATGTCGAACTCGACCTCCTTGAACGGCGGGGCCACCTTGTTCTTCACCACCTTGACGCGCGTGCGGTTCCCGATGACCTGCTCGCCGTCCTTGATGGCGCCGATGCGGCGGATGTCGAGGCGCTGCGTGGCGTAGAACTTGAGGGCGTTGCCGCCCGTCGTGGTCTCGGGGTTCCCGAACATGACGCCGATCTTCATCCGGATCTGGTTGATGAAGACGACGATGGTGGAGGACTTCGAGATGGTGCCGGTGAGCTTGCGCAGCGCCTGGCTCATGAGGCGGGCCTGCACGCCCATGTGGGCGTCGCCCATCTCGCCCTCGAGCTCCGCCTTGGGCACGAGCGCCGCGACGGAGTCGATGACGAGCACGTCGACGGCGCCGGAGCGCACCAGCGTCTCGGCGATCTCGAGCGCCTGCTCGCCGGTGTCCGGCTGGGAGATGAGGAGGTCGTCGGTGCGGACCCCGAGCTTGCGCGCGTAGCCCACGTCGAGCGCGTGCTCCGCGTCCACGAACGCGGCGATGCCCCCCTTCTTCTGGGCCTCGGCGATGGCGTGGAGCGCGAGGGTGGTCTTGCCCGAGGACTCGGGGCCGTAGATCTCGATGATGCGGCCGCGGGGCAGGCCGCCCACGCCGAGGGCGATGTCGAGCGAGACCGAGCCCGTGGAGATCGCCTGGACGTCCTTCACGAGCGCCTCCTCGTTGCCGAGGCGCATGATCGAGCCCTTTCCGAACGCCTTCTCGATGGACGAGACGGCCAGCTCGATCGCCTTCTCCTTCTCCGGTCCGACGGGCATCTCTTTTCTCTCCTTGCAGGGACGCCTTCTCCAGCCGCTCGGCGGTCCCGGCCTCTCGTGCGAGGCGATCTCCTAGCAGCCGCCTCTGACAGCGAAGCTGAACGCATGAATACTGAACAGATGAGCGGCCGTCAAGAAACGATGCCGCCGGACGCGCGGTGGGTCCCGCTCCTCCGGTCGGATCGACGCCGCACCTCTCGGCGGCGACCCGTCGAACCGGGCCGTTCGTCCGCCGAAAGCCGCGGCTTTCCGACCTACGAAGCGCCGGAACCAAGCTGGACCGGGACAGCCGTCCCTGGCGAGAGCTACCATGAGAGGCTGCGGGGCCTCACTGCGGAGGCGAACGGCAACCGCAGGGAGATCGCGGAGGCGAAGGCCTTCCCGGCGGCGAGGTGAGGGGAGGCGGATCGCCCGCGGCTCGCGCGCGGTCCTACGCCTGTGCGCCGCCGCCGCCGACGAGGAACTCGCCGGGGTCGAGCCCGAGGCGGCGCACGGCGGTGTCCCAGCGCTTCTCGAGCGGGACGTCGAAGACGAGGTCGGCCGCGATGGGCATGGGCACCCACGCGCCCGCCGAGATCTCCTTCTCCACCTGCATCGGCGCCCAGCCGGCGTAGCCGAGCAGGAGGATGAACGGCTCGCCCGGGGTCCGCACGAGCGACTCGAGCAGCTCGCGCGATCCGCCGAGGGCGAGGCCCTCGCCCACCTTCACGGATTCACCAGCGGTGACGGGGGCGCTCGGCCGGGGCCGGAACAGGATCCAGAGCCGCTCCGGCTGCACGGGGCCGCCCACGAGGACCGGCGCGCCGGCGCTGCCCACCGCCTCCGCGGCGCGCTTGAGCTCCGCGTCGACGCCTCCGAGCACGTCCGCCACGGTGATGGGCCCGGGCCGGTTCACCACGAACCCGAGGGCGCCTCCGCCGTGGTGCTCGGCCATGAGCACGAGCGAGCCCGCGAAGTTCGGATCCTGGAGCGCGGGGGCCGCGACCAGGAATCCGGGGGCGAGCCCGGCGGGAGGGACCTTCTCGACCATGCCACCCAGATCTCGCGCGTACCGGCGCCTGACGCAAGCGCTACTCCGCGGCGAGCGGCGCGTGTGCGAGCGCCTCGTACCGGGGCCCCTTGGGCGAGAGGTGCGACTCGAACAGGACCACCTCCGTGGCGCGCCAGGGCGCGCTGCCCGCTTCCCTGGCGCTGGCGAGCGCGACGGCGATGCCGGGCGCGCCGCGCCCCTCTCGCGCGCGCCCAAGCGTGAGGTGGGCCGAGAAGGGCCGGTCCTCCGGCGGGAACCCGAGCGGCGCGAGCCGGCGCCCGAGCTCCGCGACCAGCGCGCCGAGCGCGGCGACGTCGCCCTCGATGCCGGCCCACACGACGCGCGGCCGTCGCGCGTTCGGGAAGCCGCCCGCTCCGCTCACCTCGAGCGACAGGGGACGGGCCTGGGCCGCGGCGGCGCGCACGGCGCGCTCGACGTCGGAGAGGCGCTCCTCGGGGACCGCACCGAGGAACTGGAGCGTGAGGTGCACGTTCTCGGGAGGGACCCAGCGGATCTCCTCGGCGGCGCGCCCGGCCGCGCGCCGCAGCTCCAACGCCAGGGCGGCGAGGCGCCGGCGGACGGGCTCGGGCGGCTCGAGCGCCACGAAGAGCCGGCGGTTCCGGCTGCGAGGCTCGCCCTCGGCCATGGCGGCATCTTAGCGAGCGGGAGGACGGCGCGCGCTGATCACCTACGGTGAATGCGAACGGCGGGCCCGCGCCGGAGCGCGACCCGCGCCGAGCGGGCCGCCGGCCTGCGGTCCGGACCCGCTCGAAGGCGTGAGGTACCCGTCCTGGGCTTGCCCGGCCGGGCCTGGGCGTGAACTAGAACACCCCGTTTCCACGCATCCAGGAGGTCCGGAATGAAGACGTCGAGAGTCGTGGGCGCAGCCATGGCCGCCGCAATGCTGTTCGGGTCGGCCGCGGCTGCCGAGGGAGGCAAGGCGAAGCCCAAGGCAGAGGACAAGGTGGTGGCGGCGTCGGACACCGCATGGCAGCCGCTCGACCCGAAGAACCCAGACGGCCCGCAGGTCGCGCCCATGTGGGGCAAGGCCGAGAAGGCGCCCTACGGCTTCTTGCTCAAGGCGAAGGCCGGCCTGATGTTCCCGCGCCATTCGCACACGTACTCGTACGACGCGGTCGTGATCCAGGGCGAGTGGAAGCACACCTTCGCGAACGAGACCGACTCCGCGCCGCTGCCGGCGGGCAGCCACTGGCATCAGACCGGGAAGCAGGTGCACGGCGACGGCTGCGCCTCGACGACCGGCGAGTGCATCATCCTCGTCTCCTACCCGGCCGGGAAGCGCGACTTCATCCCCGCCAAGGAAGCGAAGAAGGCGATGTGATTCGGTTCCGCCGCCGGAGCTCCGCGCCAGCGCGAGCTCCGGCGGCAGGGCGCCCGTCACAGCGAGCGCAGGTAGTTCAGCAGGTCCTGCCTGTCCGAGTCCGAGAGCTGGTTGAAGAGGAAGACGACGGCGTTGGCCTCGCTTCCGTCGCTCGCGTGGGCCAGGATCGCCTGCAGGAGATCGCTCGTCCGGCCGTCGTGCAGGAAGAAGATGCGCTGGCCCAGGCCCCACAGCGGCGCGCTGCGGAACTCGCGGGGACCGGCCCGGCCCTGCGAGACGCCGTCCGCGAGCCCGACGCCCATGTCGTGGAGGAGCAGGTCCGAGAACAGGTTGGCGCTCGCCCCGGAGAGCGCGCCGGTCCGGACGGTCCCCGTGGGCAGCGATCGGGTGTGGCAGAGGGCGCACCCGATGCTGTCGAACACCTGGCTGCCGCGCGCGCTCGAGCTCGTAGGCGGCGCCGGCACCGCCGGCGCGAGGAACGCCATGAAGTTGGAGAAGTGCTCCACGTCGGAGAGCCCCTCCACGAGCGTCGCGGCCCCGAGATCGAAGGTGTCCTCCGGCGTGGGGTTGAGGACGCATCCCGGCGCCTCGCTCCGCTCGTGCGGGAAGAGCTCGTTCGTGACCCCCTGCTCGACGTTGTAGGCCTCGCCCGAGAAGATGCGGAGCGACTTGTTCTGCGCCTTCCAGCCGAAGCGCGTGATCGTCCCGTCGTTGCCGGTGCGGTTCTCCTTGCCGGAGATGCCGAGCAGGAGCTTGGCGAGCGGGAAGGCCCTCTTGTTCGCGAGGATCGTCGACTCGCCGATGGACTCGATGAGCCCCGCGCCGAACGTCGGCGTCGGGATGCGGAAGATGACGTTGGAGCTTCCGCCCAGGCCGCTCAGCGGATCGCCCGGCGCGCCGAAGTCGGGCTGCGCGATGTTGCAGCCGGCCGCGTCGGTCCGGCCGGTGATGACGAAGAGGGCGTGCACGCCGCCGTCCGGGCTGCCGTCGGGGTTCCTCTTGAAGCGCGCCTCGCGCACCGGCCCGTTCGCGACGACGAACCAGGGAACCTGGTTCAGCGCCCCCGCCAGCGTCGCGACGGCGACCTGAGGATTGACGGCCGGGCTCGATCCACCGACGGCCGGCTGGGCATGGCAGCCCGCGCAGCTGTTCATGTTGAAGCGCGGGCCGAGCCCGCCGGGCACCGCGTCGACCTCCTGGAACGCGTCGCTTCCTGCCGCGAAGAACGCCGCCTCCTGCGCGGTCAGGCCGGACAGCGGACCGCCGGCGCCGGCAGCTCCTCCGCGCACGCCGGGATCGCTCGCGGCGCGGGCGAGCCCGGCCGCGAGGAGGAGCGCGGCCGTGGCTGCGACCGCCCCGGCGCGCGACCTCCGGACGGATCGAGGCAAACCACTCCATGAGGTGGGCATGACGGCTTCCTTTCTCCCGCACGGATCAAGGCCCCCGCGGCTGAGAAACCGCGCGTCGCCTGGAAAGCGACTCCCCGTGCGAGCGGCCGCGACCCTAGGCGCCGGCCGGGCGGGCGGGGGAAGGGCCCGGGATGGAGATGCCCCCTTTGCTCCGCGTGCGGGAGCGGAGCGCGCTACACCCCGAGTGGGATCGGTGCTCGGTGAGGGCGGCGCAGCCTCATCCGGCTGCGCTCTGCGCTCGCGTCACTCCACGGTGACGCTCTTCGCGAGGTTCCTGGGCTGGAGATCATGCTGGGGGGCGCGATGAAGCTGCGCCCCCCAGTCCCCCGCTCGCTCGAGATCCGTATCCGCGGCGGAGCCGCGCTCATCGTTGGGGCCCCCGGGGGGGCCGGCGCAGCCTCATCCGGCTGCGCCTGCGCTCGCAGTCATTCCACGGTGACGCTCTTCGCCAGGTTGCGCGGCTGGTCCACGTCGGTCCCCTTCAGATCCGCCACGTGGTAGGCGAGGAGCTGCAGCGGGATGATCGACAGGAGCGGGGCGAGGAGCGGGGGCGCGGGCGGGACGGGCAGGGCCACCTCGGCGAGGCTCGCCGCGTGGGTGTCGCCCTCGGAGACGACGGCGTAGACGTGGCCGCCGCGGGCGCGGACCTCCTCGATGTTGCCGAGCGTCTTCTCGTACGCGGGCTCCCGCGTGGCGAGCACGATCACCGGCATCTGCTCGTCGATGAGCGCGATGGGCCCGTGCTTCATCTCGCCGGCGGCGTACCCCTCGGCGTGGATGTACGAGATCTCTTTCAGCTTCAGGGCGCCCTCGAGCGCCACCGGGAACTCGTTCCCGCGCCCGAGGAAGAGGACGTCGCGCGCGGAGGCGCAGCGCTTCGCCACGGGCATGAGCGCCGCCTCCTGCCGGATCATCTGCTCCATCCAGGAGGGCACGTGGCGGAGCGCCTCGAGGTGGCCGCGCGCGGTCTCGGCCGTGAGCGCGCCGCGCAGCCGCCCCAGCTTCACCGCGAGGAGATACAGCGCGGCGAGCTGCGTGGTGTACGCCTTGGTCGAGGCGACGCCGATCTCCGGGCCGGCGCGGGTGAGGAGCGTGCCGCCGTCGCACTCGCGCGAGACGGCCGAGCCCACCACGTTGCAGATGGCGTAGGCCTTGGCGCCGCGCGCCTTCGCCACCTTCACGGCGGCGAGTGTGTCGGCGGTCTCGCCCGATTGCGAGATGGCGAGGCAGAGCGTCCGCTCCGAGACGAGCGGATCGCGGTTGCGGAACTCGCTCGCCAGCTCGACCTCGCAAGGAAGCCGCGCCAGGGACTCGATCATGAGCCGGCCGGAGAGCCCGGCGTGCCACGACGTCCCGCAGGCCACGATGACGACCCGCTCGAGCGACTTCGCGTAGTCCTCCGGCAGCTCCACGCCGTCGAGCACCACGTCGCCCTGCTCGAGCGAGGCGCGGCCGCGGATGGTGTCCGCCACGGCCCGGGGCTGCTCGAAGATCTCCTTGTGCATGAAGTGCTTGTGGCCGTCCTTCTCGGCGGCCACCGCGCTCCACTCGATCTTCCGCGGCTTGCGCGAGGTGGGCTCCCCGTTCCGCCCGTAGATGACGATGCCGTCCGCGGTGAGCACGGCCAGGTCGCCCTCCTCGAGGTAGTTCACGTCGCGCGTGTGCTCGAGGATGGCGGGCACGTCGGAGGCGAGGAAGCTCTCGCCCTTCCCGTAGCCGACCACGAGGGGCGAGGCGTTCTTGGCCGCGACGATCTCGTTCGGCCGCTTCTCCGAGACGACCGCGATGGCGTAGGTGCCCTCCACGTGCGCGAGCGACGAGCGGACGGCGGCGTGCAGGTCCTTCGCGCCGGCCGCGAGGGCGTCGGCGATGAGGTGCGCGAAGATCTCGGTGTCCGTCTCCGAGGCGAACTTGTGGCCCTTGGCGGCGAGCGCCGCCTTGAGGGCGAGGTGGTTCTCGATGATGCCGTTGTGGACCACGGCCACGCCGCCGTACGCGTGCGGGTGCGCGTTCTCGTCGGAGGGGCGGCCGTGGGTGGCCCAGCGGGTGTGGCCGATCCCGGTGCAGCCGGGGAGCGGCCCGTCATCGAGGAGCTTCACGAGGTTCGCGAGCTTGCCCTTGGCGCGCCTCACCGCCAGGCCGCCCGGCCCGACCACCGCCACCCCGGCCGAGTCGTAGCCGCGGTACTCGAGCTTCCGGAGCCCGCCCACGATGAGATCCACGCACTGCCGAGGCCCGACGTAGCCGACGATTCCGCACATTTATGAGCCGCCTTGTATCAGAGGCCGAAAACCGGCCGCTAGCCCGCCTGCCGGGCGGGCGCGCGCGCCTTGCCCGGGGAGGTGGGGGCGGGCTTCCCCCCCTCCCCCTCCCTCTCCTTCATCTGCTTCTCCGCCCGCCGCTTTTCCACCCAGCCTTCCTTCGTGACCTGCCGCGCCCGGCCGAGCGCCAGGGCCCCCGGCGGCACCGGATCGGTGAGCACCGAGCCCGCCGCGACGTAGGCGCCGTCGCCGATCTCGATGGGCGCGACGAGGATCGAGTCCGAGCCGATGAAGGCGCCGTCGCCGATGCGGGTCTGGTGCTTCTTCTCGCCGTCGTAGTTGCAGGTGATGGTCCCGGCGCCGACGTTGGCCTTCGCGCCGACGAACGCGTCTCCGAGGTAGGCGAGGTGGTTCGCCTTCGCGCCCCTGCCGATGCGCGACTTCTTCGTCTCGACGAAGTTCCCGATGTGGGCCTCCTCGCCGATCTCGCTGCCCGGACGCAGGCGCGAGAACGGCCCCACGATGGCCTTCGCCGCCACGCTGGAGTCGTTCGCGACGACGTAGGGGAGGATGGTCACGCCGTCCCCCAGCGCGACGTCGCGCAGGACGGCGCCGGCGCCGATGCGGCAGCCCGAGCCGATGCGGGTCTTGCCGAGGAGCCGGACCCCCGGCTCGACGACCGTGTCCGGGCCGATCTCGACGCCCTCGTCGCAGTCGAAGCGGCCGGGGTCCTCGATCGTGACGCCCGACCTCATGAGCGCGGAGGCGTGCCGCTGGAGGAGCACCTTCGCGGCGCGCGCCAGCTCCTCGCGATCGTTCACCCCGGAGGCCTGGGCCGGCTCGACCGGGACCGCGACCGCTCCCCCGGAGCCGGCCGCGATCTCGACGAGGTCGGGGAGGTAGAACTCCTGCTGGGCGTTGCGCGTCCCGACCCGGGCGAGCGCCTTCCAGAGGAAGGCCGCCTCCACGCAGTAGAGCCCCGCGTTCACCTCGCGCACCTCGCGCTGCTCGGCCGTCGCGTCCTTCTCCTCGACGACGCGCGCGGGCTTCCCGGCCGGGTCGCGCAGGACGCGCCCGTACCCGCGCGGCGCCTCGAGGGTCATGGTGGCGAACGCCAGCGACGCCCGCGCCCGCGACCGGGCCGCGACCACCCGGCGGATGGTCTCGGTCTCGAGGAGCGGCGTGTCGCCCGACACGATGGCGACGTGCCCCTTCCATCCCCGGAGCGCGTTCTTCGCCGCGAGGACCGCGTTCGCCGTCCCGAGCTGCTTCGCCTGCACCGCGAAGCGGATGGGGGCCCCGGGCAGCGACGCCGCCAGCGCGGCCTCGACCGCCTCGGCCTGGTGTCCCACCACCACGGCCACGGGCTCGGCCCCGGCGTCGAGCGCCCGCTTCACCGGATACCAGGCGAGCGGCCGCCCGCACAGCTCGTGCAACACCTTCGCCCTGGCCGACTTCATCCGCGTGCCCTTGCCCGCGGCGAGCACGATCGCGGCGAGGGACGTCTTCGATCTCGGCATGACTGGGCAGGCTAGGCTCTGGTGGGCGCGGATATCAAGTGCGCGGAGGGGAGGGGCGAGGGCGGCGGCGGCGCGCACGATGGGTGAACGCGGCGCGTCCCCGATCCCCGGTGTCCCACGCTCCGAGGACTTGACCGGCCGCGGTCTCTTCCACCCTCGGTCACAGGCGCGCGAGCCGCTCCCCGGCGCCCGGAGAGCCCGCGGCGCGCGGAGCCCGGCGTCGCGCTCGCCGGGCGCAGGCCGCGCCTTCCTGCTACGGTGGGGCCCATGGCGCAGGGTCGGAACGCCCTCATCGCCGAGGTGGCGCGCGTCCTCGAGGAGGTCGTCGGCGTGTCGCTCGCCGGCGGCCTCGACCGCGCCCTCGAAACCGGGCTCGGCGAGGCGGCCTCGGCCCTGGGCGAGGACCCGGCGGCGCTGGCGCGGCGGGTGAGCGCGCGCGAGCCGGACGCCGTCGCCGCGCTCGTCGACCACGCGCTCGTCGGGGAGACGGCGTTCTGGAGACATCCGGCGCAGCTCGCCGCGGTGGGGCGGCTCGCGGCCCGGGCCTCCGGCCCGCTCTCGATCTGGTGCGCGGGCTGCGCCACCGGCGAGGAGGCGTACAGCGTCGCCATGGCGCTCCTCGAGGCGGGGAGGGGCGGTCGCGTAGACCGGATCCTGGGGACCGATCTCTCGGAGCGCGCCCTGGCCGCGGCCCGCGAGGGCGTGTACGGGCGGCGCGCGCTGCGGAGGCTTCCGGACGACGTCGCCCGCCGCTGGATGGAGGGCGCGGGAGAGGAGCGGCGCGTCTGCGCCGCCGCCCGCGCTTCCGTGTCGTTCGCGCGCCACAACCTCGCGGCCGAGCCGGCGCCGGCGGCGAGGCCCTTCGACCTCGTGCTCTGCCGGAACGTCCTCATCTACTTCGAGCCGCGCACGGCCGCGGCTGTGCTCTACGGGCTCGCCGATGCGCTCCGGCCGGGCGGCGCGCTCGTGCTCGGCCCCGTCGAGCTCCCGCTCGCCCGCGCCCTCTCGCTCGACTGGGTGGTGGATGGGGACGCGACGCTGCTCGTGCGGCCTCGGTGATCTTCGACCGCGACGCCGACCTCGACCTCGACCTCGACC